>CAZYTR010000114.1:0-28361 GCA_964650365.1 uncultured Alcaligenaceae bacterium
CTGGGACCGTACGGATTTTCGTTGGTGTTGAGCTTCACCAGGTTGGGGAGCCTGGGCTGCTCTCCCGGCACGTAAGGTGTCAGGCCGTGGACCACGGCGCTCCAGTAACGGCTCATCGGCGCAATCGCAACTGGGCGGCAAGCGCATGTGCCGGCAGGCCCTCGCCGGTCGCGAGTTCGGCGGCAATTGCACCAAGCTTGCGTGCGCCGTCCGCGGAAACCTGGATCAGGCTGGTGCGTTTCTGAAAGTCGTATACCCCGAGCGGGGAGGAGAAACGCGCGCTGCGCGCGGTCGGCAGTACGTGATTCGGTCCCGCGCAGTAATCTCCCAGCGCCTCCGAAGTATATCGGCCCATGAACACCGCGCCGGCGTGCCTGATTTTCTCGACCCAGCGCTGCGGCTCTTCCACCGACAACTCCAGGTGCTCGGGGGCGATCCGATTGGCGATCTCGCAGGCCTCGTCGAGATCGCGGGTTTCGATCAGCGCGCCGCGTGCCTCGAGCGCGGTGGTAATCACGCCGGCACGCGGCATGTCCTTTATCTGCCGCTCGATGCTCGCCGCCACCTTGTCGATGAATGCCGGCTGCGGGCAGAGCAGGATCGCCTGCGCCATCTCGTCGTGCTCGGCTTGCGCGAACAGGTCCATCGCCACCCAGTCCGGATCGGTGCCGCCATCGCAGATCACCAGTATTTCGGATGGGCCCGCCACCATGTCGATTCCTACCACGCCGAACACGCGCCGCTTCGCGGCCGCGACGTAGGCGTTGCCCGGGCCGACGATCTTGTCCACCTGGGGAACGGTCCGGGTGCCATAAGCCAGCGCTGCCACGGCCTGCGCACCGCCAATGGTGAACACACGATCCACGCCGGCGATGCACGCGGCCGCGAGCACAAGGTCGTTGCGTTCCCCGCGCGGCGTGGGCACTACCATGATGATTTCCTTCACGCCCGCCACCTTGGCCGGCAACGTATTCATCAGCACGGTGGACGGGTACGCCGCCTTGCCGCCCGGCACGTATACCCCGACGCGATCAAGCGGCGTGACCTTCTGGCCGAGCGTCGTGCCGTCGGCCTCGGTGTATTGCCAGGACGCGAGCCGCTGGCGTTCGTGGTAGGCACGGATACGCACCGCGGCCTGCTCGAGCGCGTCGCGCCGCGAACCCGGCAGCGCGGCCAGCGCGCGTTCCAGATCGGCCTTGCCTATTTCCAATTCCGCAAGCGAGCGTGCCTCGAGCTGATCGAACTTGCGCGTGTACTCGAGTACCGCGTCGTCGCCGCGCACCTTGACCTCGCGCAGGATCGCCGCCACCGTGTCTTCGATGCGCTCGTGCTGGGTATTCTCGAATGCGAGCAGGCGAGCCAGCCTCGTCGCGAAGTCGGCATCACGGGTCGACATGCGCGCAATCGCGATCATGCTCCGCTCTTTGCCACCGCCCGGGCGAAGGCATCCAGCATCGGCTGGATCGCCTGGCGCTTGAGCTTGAGTGCGGCCTGGTTGACGATCAGCCGGGCGCTGATCGGCATGATCTCCTCGACCACCTGCAGATTGTTGGCGCGCAGCGTGTTGCCGCTGGAGACCAGGTCCACGATCGCATCAGCCAGACCCACCAACGGCGCCAGTTCCATCGAGCCGTAGAGCTTGATCAGGTCAACATGAACGCCCTTGGCGGCGAAATGCTCGCGGGCCGTCTTCAGGTACTTGGTGGCCACTCGCAGCCGCGCGCCGCGGCGCACTGCGTCCTCATAGTCAAAGCCGCTCTTCACCGCCACCATCATCTTGCATTTTGCGATTCCCAAGTCGAGCGGCTGGTACAGCCCACCTCCACCGTGCTCGAGCAACACATCCTTGCCGGCGATCCCAAGATCGGCTGCACCATACTGAACGTAGGTCGGCACGTCGGAAGCGCGCACGATAATGATGCTCACCTCGGTCCGGCCGGTGCCGATGATCAGCTTGCGCGAGGTTTCCGGATCCTCGGACGCGACGATCCCCGCCGCTTTCAGCAACGGCGCAGTTTCGTCGAATATGCGCCCCTTCGACAGGGCGATCCTGATACTCATGTCTGTATTCGCTTCATACAACAGAAATCTTTTACCGCAAAGATTCTACTCAATACCCCCTTGAGGGGTGCGCAAAGACCGTAAAGGAACGCGAGGAAAACCCGAATTGGATCTGGGTTTTTCATGGTATCCAGGTACCTTGGTGGCGAGATTCTTGGTTCTGTGCAATCTCTGACACTCAATGCGCGCGCTTGATGCGCGCGCCCAACTGGCTCAACTTTTCTTCGATACATTCGTAGCCGCGGTCGAGGTGGTACACGCGGTCGACCCGGGTTTCGCCCTGCGCCACCAACCCGGCCAGCACCAGGCTCGCTGAGGCCCGCAAATCGGTGGCCATCACGCCTGCGCCCTGCAATTGCGCTACACCATGCACCACCGCGGTGTTTCCTTCTACATCGATCTTTGCCCCGAGCCGCCGCAATTCCTGCACATGCATGAAGCGGTTCTCGAAAATGGTTTCGGTCACCACGGCCGTCCCCTCGGCAACAGCATTGAGCGCCATGAACTGGGCCTGCATGTCGGTCGGAAACGCCGGATACGGCGCTGTGCGCAGGCTCACCGACCTGAGCTTGCCATTGGTGGATAGCGCAATCCAGTCCTCGTCGTACTCGATTTGCGCACCGGCCTCGCGCAGCTTGCCCAGCACCGAGTCCAGAATTCCCCCGCGCGTACCCTTCAATCTGATTTCGCCGCCGCTGGCCGCCGCAGCCACCAGGAACGTGCCGGTTTCGATGCGATCAGGCATTACCCGGTAGGTCGCGCCCGTGAGGCTCTCCACGCCTTCGACCGTGATCATGTCGGACCCGGCGCCGAAAATTCGCGCACCCATGGCCCTCAGGCACTCCGCAAGATCCACCACCTCCGGCTCGCGGGCCGCGTTCTCGATTACGGTAGTGCCGTCGGCCAGCGTCGCCGCCATCATCAGGTTCTCGGTGCCGGTCACCGTCACCATGTCCATGACGATGCGCGCGGCTTTCAGCCGACGTGCACGAGCATGGATATAGCCCTGTTCGAACTCGATCTGCGCACCCATCGCCTGCAACCCCTTGATGTGCAGATCCACCGGCCTCTGGCCGATGGCACATCCGCCCGGCAGCGACACGCGGGCCTCGCCGAAACGCGCGACCATCGGTCCAAGAACCAGGATCGAAGCGCGCATGGTCTTGACCAGCTCGTAGGGCGCCGCCAGGTTGTGCAGCTTCGCCGCCGTCAGGCCAACGCCCGTTTTTTCATCGAGCGAAATTTCAACACCCATTTGCGCCAGCAGACTCAGCGTCGTGGTGACGTCGCGCAGATGGGGAAGATTCTGCACCCGCAGTGTTTGCGGCGTCAGGATCGAGGCGCACAGTATCGGCAGCGCCGCGTTCTTGGCCCCGGAAATGCGCACTTCCCCGGTAAGCGGCACGCCGCCCTGGATGATCAGCTTGTCCACGCGAACCTGTCGAAAGGCTATCGGGCAGCCCAATCCTCGGGCGTCAGAGTTTTCATCGACAACGCGTGTATTTCCTCGCGCATGCGATCCCCCAGAGCCCCGTAAACCACCTGGTGTTGCTGCACCCTCGTCTTGCCGCGGAATTCCGGACTCACGATCACCGCCTCGAAATGATGGCCGTCACCGACCACCTCGACGTGATCGCATGCGAGGCTGTCCTGGATGTAAGACCTGACCTGTTCGGGGGAGACCATTTCAACGGATTCCTCAGTGACGAAGTTTGTATCCGCGCTTGAGCATCGACAAGGTGGCGAATGATAAGGCCAAAAGGGAGCCCGCCACAATCGCAAGACTTACGTATGGGGAGACGTCGGATACGCCGAAGAAACCGTAGCGAAAGCCGTCGATCATGTAAAAGAAAGGATTGAAGTGCGACACCTGCTGCCAGAACGGCGGCAGCGAGTGGATCGAGTAGAACACGCCCGACAGGAATGTGAGCGGCATGATGACGAAATTCTGGAATGCGGCAAGCTGATCAAATTTGTCGGCCCAGATGCCGGCGATGATGCCGAGCGTACCCAGGATCGCCGATCCGAACAGCGAAAAGACAACCACCCACAGCGGGCTCTGGACGGGCACCGGGACGAACATCGCGGTAATTACGAAAACGCCGAGTCCGACCACCACACCCCGCACCACCGATGCCAACACGTAGGCGCCGAAGAATTCAAGGTGCGACAATGGCGGCAGCAGGATAAAGACGATATTGCCGGTAATCTTGGACTGAATCAGGCTGGACGAACTGTTGGCAAAGGCATTCTGCAGCAGCGACATCATCGCCAGGCCGGGTATCAGAAATGAGCTATAGCGCACCCCCGGGTAAACCTGCACGTGCTCTTCCAGCACGTGCGAGAAGATCAGCAGGTACAGCAGCGCGGTTAGCACGGGCGCCAGGATGGTCTGGAAGCTCACCTTCCAGAAGCGCAGGATCTCCTTGTAGAACAACGTCAGGAAACCGGTCATCGTCGTTTCACTCCCTGTGCATGATGGCGACGAAGACTTCCTCCAGGTCGGGTTGTTCCAGTTCCATGGCCGCTACCTCGAGCCCGTTATCGCGGATGGTCCGCAGCACGCCTTCGACATCAGGATAATGATGCAACCCCAGTACATACTCGCCGCTCACCTGTGCGGCCGCCAGCATCGGCCGCAAACTTTCGGGCAGCGCACCGTTGGCAAGCCGCAGCCGCAGGTGAATACCCGAGAACCCCTTGAGGAGGTTGTGCGTGGAATCCAGCGCGACCAGCCTGCCCTGCTTGAGCATGCCCACACGGCTGCACAACGACTCGGCCTCCTCCAGATAGTGCGTGGTCAGCACGATGGTATGGCCCTCGCCGTTGAGCTGGCGGACGAATTGCCACAGGCCCTGGCGCAGCTCGACATCCACGCCGGCGGTCGGCTCGTCGAGAATGATCACCGGCGGCTTGTGCACCAGAGCCTGCGCCACCAGCACCCGCCGTTTCATCCCCCCGGAAAGCGCTCGCATGTTGAAGTCGGCGCGGTCGGTGAGGTCCAGACGCGCCATCACTTCGTCGATCCACTGGTCATTGCGGCGCAGGCCGAAATATCCCGACTGGAAACGCAAGCTTTCGCGTACCGTGAAAAAAGGGTCGAACACCAGCTCCTGTGGCACTACGCCGAGCGCACGCCGCGCCTGCCGGTAATCGGCGACCACGTCGTAGCCCATCACCGTGAGCGTACCCGCGCTGGCGCGCGCCAGCCCTGCCAGCATGCTGATCAGCGTAGTCTTGCCAGCCCCGTTGGGTCCGAGCAGCGCGAAAAACTCGCCGTGCGGAATTTCCAGGTTGATGTCACAAAGCGCGCGTACGCTCCCGTAGGTCTTGGAGACGCCACGTATCTCGATGGCTGGGGCCACAGCGAAGGTATTGAGTGTCTTCTTCCGGATCGGCGGCTATTCAGCCGCAATGGGGATCAAGTCCATGACCCCGTAGACATTGGCAATGCTGCGCAGGCTTTCGCCGAGGTTGGCAAAGAAGATCTGGCGATTGCTGCCGTGCACGCGCCGGGTCCACTCCAGCATCAGGCTGATTGCCGAAGAGTCGGCTTCCGTCACCCCGGAAAAATCCACGATCACGGGATTACCCTCGAAACCGTGGCTGACCTCGGCAAGCAACGCGCTGACACTGGCCAGCGTCACCGGCCCCTCGATCAAGTAGCGCTCGCCCTGTCTGCTGATCATTGTTTGCCGGCAGGCACCGCATTGGCATTGGCACCGTTCCTGTTAATGAGGCTCGTGATCAGGCCGTCGATTCCGCCGCGATCGATCTCCTCAGCAAACAGGTTGCGATAGTTGATGATGAGGCTGGCGCCGGCGACGCGCACGTCGTAGACCTTCCAGCCATTTGGCGTGAGCGCCATGTCGTAGTCCAAGGTGACCGACTCCGCTCCGTCTGGAAGCTTGATGAGCGTCTGTACGGTTGCCTCAGTGTCACCCGCATTGAATCTGAACGGCCGATACTCGACGCTGACTCTGGTGTAGGCGGTGAATGCCGCCGAGTAGGAGCGCACCAGCAGGTCGCGAAACTCCTTGATCAACGCCTCTCGCTGAGCCGGGGTCGCACCACGCCATGCGCGCCCGACCGCGAGCCGGGTCATGCGCGCAAAATCAAAATGGGGCGCAACCTTTTCCTCGATCAGATTGACAATGCGGTCGACCTTGCCGGCCTTTATATCCTTGTCGTTGCGCACAATCTTCAGGACTTCTTCGGTGGTGTTGCGCACCAGCACGTCTGGTGAAGGCGCCTGCGCCATGACCTCGAATGCCGTCGCGGAAGCTGCGAGCAACAGCAACCCGATCAGCCGCCGCCCAGTCCCGTTGCCGTCTCGCGTGTCCATCGTTGGCCCCATGAATACCGAATCGCCCCGCTACTTTGCCTTTTCCGTGCCAGCGTCTGCTGCCTTGCCATACAGAAACTGCCCGATGATTTTCTCCAGCACCACGGCCGATTGGGTGATCATCAGACGATCACCGTCCTTGAGCATGTGATCATCACCCCCGCCGTCCATTCCGATGTACTGCTCGCCGAGCAGTCCGGCGGTCAGAATCGAGGCCGAGGAGTCTTTCGGGAACTTATAACGATTGTCGATGCGCAAAGTTACACGGGCACGGAAACTGTGGTTGTCGAAAGACACATCGGCCACGCGCCCGACCACTACTCCCGCGCCTTTCACCGGCGCGCGCGGTTTCAGCCCGCCGACGTTGTCGAACTCGGCATACACCTTGTAGGTGTCGGCGACGCTGAACCCGCTCATGTTTCCAACCTTGAGCGCCAAGACCAGCAACGCGCCGATGCCGGCACAAACAAACAGTCCCACCCACAGGTCGAGCATCGAGCGTTCCATCACACCCCCCGAAACATGAATGCAGTCAACACGAAATCCAGGCCCAGGACCGCCAGCGACGACGTCACCACGGTACGCGTGGTTGCACCCGACACGCCTTCCGCGGTCGGCGGGGCATCGTAACCCTCAAACAGCGCGATCCAGGTCACGGCCACACCGAACACGAAACTCTTGATCACGCCGTTAACAATGTCCTCGCGGAAATCAACGGCGTTCTGCATCTGCGACCAGAACGAGCCTTCGTCAACGCCGATCAACACTACCCCAACCAGGTAACCGCCGAACACGCCCATGGCGCTGAACATGGCGGCCAGCAACGGCATCGAGATCACCCCGGCCCAGAAGCGCGGTGCCACAACACGCGCGATCGGATCCACCGCCATCATTTCCATCGCAGAAATCTGCTCGGTCGCCTTCATCAGACCGATCTCGGCGGTCATCGCCGAACCGGCGCGGCTGGCGAACAATAGCGCCGAGACCACCGGACCCAGCTCGCGCACCAGCGACAGGGCGACCAACACGCCGAGGGCAGACTCGGAGCCGTAGGTCTGCAGCGTCTGGTAGCCCTGCAGCCCGAGCACCATTCCGACGAAAAGGCCCGACACCAGAACGATTATCAGCGACAGTACGCCGGTGAAGTAAAGCTCGCGGATGATCAGGTGCAGACGGCGGAAACTGGTTCCGGACTGCAGTAGTATCAACGCGAAGAAACGGCTGGCGTAACCGAGCCGCCACAGGCCATTGACCGTGTGATGGCCGATGGTCCTGACGTTAACGATGGCAGAACGATTGAACATGCTATCGGTTGAGCATCAGATCGTCGCGGTATTCCGCGCTCGGGTACTGAAAAGGCACCGGCCCGTCGGGTTCGCCATATACAAACTGATGGACCAGGGGCTCCACCGATGCCTGCATCTCCTTCGGGGCGCCCTTGGCCACGATTTGGCCGTCGGAAAGGTAGTAGACGTAATCCACCATTTTCAACGATTCCTGCACATCGTGAGTCACCACGATTGAAGTCGCGCCTAGGGCATCGTTAAGCCGCCGGATGAGATTGCCAATTACGCCGAGCGAAATCGGATCAAGTCCTGCGAAAGGCTCGTCGTACATGATCAGCATTGGGTCGAGCGCGATTGCGCGTGCCAGCGCTACGCGCCGCGCCATGCCGCCAGACAGTTCCGAGGGCAACAGCCGGTGCGCGCCACGCAGACCCACCGCGTGAAGTTTCATCAGCACCATGTCGCGAATCATCGCTTCCGGCAGATCGGTATGCTCACGCATCTGGAACGCGACGTTATCGAACACCGACAAGTCGGTGAAAAGCGCGCCGAACTGGAACAGCATGCCCATGCGGCGACGCATCCGGTAGAGGCCGTCGCGGTCGAGTTCGTGCATTACTTTGCCGGCCACCTTGACCTCGCCCTCGCGCGGTTTGAGCGCGCCGCCGATCAGACGCAGCAAAGTGGTCTTGCCGCAACCGCTGATACCCATGATCGACACCACCTTCCCGCGCGGAATGGCCATGTCGATCCCGCTCAGGATCGGGCGGCGTTTCTCATACCAGAAATTCAGGCCGCTTATTTCTACGAGGTTTTCGGAATGCGCCATGATGCCCGGGATCGAAACAGGCGAGCATTGTAACGGAGAGCGATGCGCACCGCAGAGTGCTTGCATGTTGGCGCGATTGCGTGCACTTTTGCGCAATTACAAGAGCTTCGGTCCACAACCATGACCACGCACGAAGCGGGGAATTCCTCCGCGATCAGCTTTCGGGGGCTGAGCAAGAATTATGCAGATACGCCGGTCCTGCACGCGCTTGAACTCGACGTCCCTGCCGGTGGCACTTTTGGGCTGGTCGGAATAAACGGCGCAGGCAAGACCACGCTCATCAAGTGCCTGCTGGATCTTTGTGAATTCGATGCCGGGGATATTCTCATCTTCGGCTTGCCGAGCCAGGATACCCACGCCCGTGCGCGGTTAGCGTTTCTGCCGGAGCGGTTCGTGCCTCCCTACTACCTGACCGGGGAGGATTTCCTGCGCTACATGATGAAGCTGTATTCATGCGGCTACGAGCCAGCGCATGTGCGGCGCATGCTTGCCGAGCTCGATCTCGCCGAGTCGGCGCTGCGCAAGCCGGTGCGCACCTTCTCCAAAGGGATGACGCAAAAGCTCGGGCTCGCCGCGTGCCTCCTCTCGGATCGTGAGTTGCTGGTGCTGGACGAACCGACCAGCGGCCTGGATCCGAAGGCACGCGCGTTGCTGAAAGACCTGCTGCAGGCAGCGCACGCAGCCGGCCGCACTGTGTTCTTCACTTCGCACGCGCTCGCCGATGTCGATGAACTCTGCCACCAGATGGCAGTGCTGCACGAGGGGCAATTGCGCTTTGCGGGCACGCCCTCGGCGCTGCGGACGCGCTTTGACGCCGCCACCCTGGAACAGGCTTATCTGGCCTGCATCCAATGATGTGAATATGGCTAACTCTATGAGGCGTCTAACTTTTCTGGCACAATCAAACAAATGAACCCGATCCTGCCGTGCCCGTCGGCAACATGGACTCCCAGACAGCACCCAAACCTGAACTGCTGATCGTCGACGACGATCCGCTCATCACCGACACGCTCAACTTCGTATTGGGCAAGGATTACAGCGTGCGCGTCGCGGCATCGCGGGCACAGGTGAAAAGTCTGTTGCGCCAGTTAGAGACGCCGCCGGCACTTGCGCTCGTCGATCTGGGACTGCCACCGACCCCGCACCGCCCGGATGAGGGCTTTCGCCTGATCACCGAACTGCTCGCTTACTCGCCCTCGATCAAGATTCTGGTGCTGTCTGGGCAAAGCGACGAAGGCAATGCCCGTTACGCTCGCACCCTCGGTGCCGTCGAGTTCATTGCCAAGCCCTGCGAACCCGAAGTCCTCAAGGTAATGCTCGCCAAGGCGCAGCGGATCGCCGAGGTGGAACAGAGTTCCGCGGATGTTGACACCGGCATTGTCGGTAGTGGTCCTGCGATCAGGAAACTCCATGAGCAGATCCTGCAGTACGCCCCGGCGCCTTTCCCGGTGTTGATCGAAGGCGAGTCCGGCAGCGGCAAGGAGCTGGTGGCGCAGTCGCTGCACCGACAGAGTCAGCGTGCCGGCAAACCTTATCTTGCGCTCAACTGCGCGGCGATTTCTCCAACATTGGTCGAACCGACGCTGTTCGGCTATGTAAAGGGCGCGTTCACCGGCGCCACGTCAATGCGATCGGGTTATTTCGAAGATGCCCACGAGGGCGCGCTGTTTCTGGACGAGATCGGCGAGTTGCCGCTGGAGCTACAAGCCAAGCTGCTCAGAGTGCTGGAGAACGGCGAATTCCAGCGCGTCGGCGAAACGCAAAGCAGGACATCCAATGCGCGGGTCATCGCCGCCACCAATCGGGACCTGCGCCAGGAGGTGCGCGCCGGGCGCTTTCGCGCCGACCTCTATCATCGTTTGTCGGTTTTCTCGATTGCGGTCCCGCCGTTACGCGAACTTAGTGAGGACAAGATCAAGCTGCTGCAGCACTACTCAGCGCTGTATGCGCGTCAGAGCGGGGTGCAGCCTTTCCAGTTGGACCCCAAATCGATGGAATTGTGGATGCAGTATGGCTTCCCGGGCAACGTCCGGGAACTACGCAACATCGTGATCCGCCTGACCACCAAGTACGCCGGCCAAACGGTCAACAGCGAACAGCTGCTGGCGGAGTTCGACTGGGAAGAACCGCCCGCCGCGCGACCCGGCGTGGCGCAAGCGCAGGACTTCAAATCCACGGTGGAGGCAGCCGCCAAGCACCTGCAGGCGCAGAAGGGTTTCAATCTCGACGACGCGCTCGGGGAACTGGAAAAGAGCTATGTCGAGGCGGCGCTCGATATTACCCACGGCAATCTGAGCCAGGCGGCGAAGTTACTGGGCATTCATCGCACCACGCTGTACAGCCGCATGCAGAGCTACTCGGTCGGCGGGGAGGAGAAACAGTAGATGTACTACGCGTTCTTTGGGCTGAATCAGGCGCCATTCAAGATTACGCCTGACACCGATGTTTTCTTTGAAGGCGGCAACCGCGGCGCCATCCTCGAGGCGTTGATCTACACGATATCCAACGGCGAAGGGATCATCAAGGTGACCGGTGAAGTGGGCAGCGGCAAGACCATGCTGTGCCGTGTGCTTCAGACTCGGCTGCCGAGGAACATCGAGACTGTATATCTTGCCAACCCGAGCGTTTCTCCCGAGGAGATACTGCACGCGATCGCATTCGAGTTGCAGTTGCCGATCGCCAAGGACGCCGGCCGCCTCGAGGTGATGCACGCGCTCAACTCCTACCTGCTCGAGCGCCACAGCCAGCAGCGCCAGGTGGTGGTGTTCGTGGAAGAGTCCCAGGGAATGCCGATCCCGACCCTGGAAGAGGTCCGTCTGCTTTCAAATCTCGATACCCAGCAGCACAAGCTGCTGCAAATCGTGCTTTTCGGCCAGCCCGAACTGGATGAAAACCTGCGGCAACCGCAAATACGGCAACTGCGCGAACGCATCACCCACAGCTTCACCCTGTTCCCCCTCGACCAGAAGGACGTCAAAGCCTATCTGACTTACCGCCTGCAAGCCGCCGGATATCGCGGACCAGACCTGTTCGGTCGGAGAGTGATCGCTTACCTCACTCGAGCCAGCGGTGGGCTCACCCGCCGCATCAACCTGATTGCCGACAAAGCATTGTTGGCAGCTTTTGCCGACGGCACGCACAACGTCACCTTGAAGCACGTCAAGGCGGCGGTGCGCGAAAGCGAATTCAGTGACCTTCCCTGGTTGCGCAGCCCGGCGCCTTTCGCCTACGCGCTTGGTGGCCTGGCGATTGGGGGCGTAATCGGGGTAGCCCTAATTGCCGCCTATCAGGCTCTGTTCGTTCCTGTAGCACCGGTTTCGGCGCCAATGGCCTCGTCGACAGCAAATCCGGCGGTTTCGGCGGCGCAAACCGCCGGCAACGTGACCGCGGCTCCAGCCGCACCAGACGTTGCCCCGCCGCCCAAGGCGGTGGTGACGCCGGGCAAAGAAAGGATCGCCGCGGCAACCAGTCAAACCGGCGAATCCGGTTCCGCCCCCACCTCGGCACTCGTGGGCCGAACTGCCAGTTTGGAAGCGGATAACCTCGAATCCCCCGAGGGCGACATTCTGGAACAGCGCTTGCGTGCAACCGAACAGTGGCTGGAGGAGCAGAGCGGCACCACGTACAGCATTCAACTGCTCGGCGCGGGCAACCCTCAACTCCTAAGAGATTATTTCAAAACAATCGCTAAATATCTTGAAATTGAAAAGGTTTATGTGTACCGTACCATGGCAAATCAGCGTCCTTCCTTGACCGTCCTGTACGGAAACTTCACCAACCGGGCGGAAGTCAATCGGACGCTGGAAAGTCTGCCGGACGAAATGAAAATAAATCGCCCGTACTACCGGACGATACAGGGCGTGCGTTCGGAAATCGCCAAACACAGGACTTAGCGCCTTGCGCAGCGCCAGAATCGCTGCGAATACAAACGCTTAAACGCAGAGATTACTTCTTCGAGAGCTGAAAATGGGTAACTGGGGAGGACACGGCGCCGCGCGCGTCCTGGCCATGCGGCATTCGCTGGCAAACGATGCCGCACACCGTCACATGCTGCCGTCCCGAGGCTTCTTCACTTTCGCCTTGACGCTTGTCGCCCTCGCCGCCGCCGGCTGCAGCTACAAGCCGACGGTGCCGCCGTCCCAAGGCCACATCACCACCGAACAGTTTCCGCCCAAGGCCGCCGACGAGAAGATCCTGCCGCCGGTCACGGTCAGCGAATTCGTTCCGCCGCCCAAGCCGCAGGCCAAGGTTCCTACCTACAGCGTGGTAGTGCAGGAGGTTCCGGTCAAGGAACTGCTGTTCGCGTTGTCGCGTGACACCAAGCAGAACTTCGATGTGCATCCGGGCGTTCAGGGATTGGTTACGCTCAACGCGATCGACGAGACCTTGCCGGCCATCCTGGAGCGCATCAGCCAGCAGACGAATCTGCGCTACCGGACCGAGGGTCGGACGATCATTGTGGTGCCGGACACGCCCTATTTCAAAAGCTACCGGATCAATTACGTAAATATGAGTCGCGATACCACTTCCAGCATCGGCGTGAGCGGGGAAATTTCCGGTTCATCGGTTGGTGGCGGCGCCGGCCAGTCGGGCGGCGGGCAAGACACAGGCGGCTCGTCGAACACCAAGGTGGAAACGAAGTCGAACAACAATTTCTGGGAGATCTTGCGGCAGAACATCGAGTCCATCCTGGCTGCCAGCAAGGCATTGTCCCAGAGTGCCGATCAGCGCGCGGAACGTGCCGAATCCGAGCATGCCGCCCGCGAGGAACGCATCGCCCAGGCGGATGCCGTGTCGCGCGCCGGAGCCAATGCGGCCTCATTGTTCAGCGCGGCCTTCGGGCAGAGCTCCAGCGTGCCCTCCGATAGCAAGAACGACATCGTCGTCAATCCTGTCACGGGAACCGTCACCGTGCTTGGCAACGAAAAGCAGCATGCTTTGATTCAACAGTACCTGGACAGCGTCAGCTCGGCGTCACAGCGGCAAGTGCTGATCGAAGCCACCATCGTCGAGGTGAAACTCTCCAATAACTATCAGGCCGGCGTGGACTGGAGCAAGATCGCCGCCGGTTCCGGATTCTCCTTCCAGCAGCAGTTGCTCGGCACCAATCTCGGCACGCCGCCGCGCATGGTTGTTGGTTATACCAATCCCACCTCGAGCGTCGGCAACATCGCTGCGTCGCTACGCCTGCTGGAACAATTCGGCAATACCCGAGTGCTGTCGAGTCCTAAGCTGATGGCAATGAACAACCAGACCGCGCTGCTAAAGGTTGTCGACAACGTCGTGTACTTCAACATCGAGGCGGAAACCACGACCAGCGCCAACGTCGCTGCGATCACCACCTTCACCTCCACTGCAAAGACGGTTCCGGTAGGCCTGGTGATGAGTGTGCTGCCGCAGGTCACCGAGTCCGGAACGGTAAATCTGACGGTGCGGCCGACGATCTCGCGGGTCACCCGGTTCGTGGCCGACCCTAATCCTTCGCTGCAAGTCGACTCCGCCGGCCAACCCCTGCCGAATCCGATCGAAAACCTGATTCCGGAAATCCAGGTGCGCGAAATGGAGTCGGTGCTGCAGGCCGGCAGCGGCCAGACCATTATTCTTGGCGGGCTGATGCAGGACGATGTGCGGCGCGACCGCGATGCCGTGCCCGGCCTGGGGCGGCTGCCCTCCCCCGTGGGCGATGTCTTCAGTTACCGCGACGAAGCGGTGAGCAAGACCGAACTGGTGATCTTCCTCAAGCCGACGGTGATCCATAATCCGTCACTGGACAGCGACGAGCTGAAATTCTTCCAGCGTTTTCTCCCGGTTATGGACAAGACCGGCAAGAACCCATGAGCCTTCTGCTGCAGGCCCTGCAGAAAGCTGCCAAGACCCGCGAAGACGGTGAGGGTGAGCGGGGTTCAGGTCCCGCCGCGGCAGATCAGCTCGCCCTCGAGCCGATCGCCTCCGAGCCGACACTGCGTGACGAGTTGCCAGTTCATTCACCGACCTCGGCGCAGGCGGCCACGGTGGTGCAAGCGAGCCGCATGCCGTCGTTCGACCCCATCGGCTACGCGCGCGATCACTACATGATCGTGTTCCTTGGAGCAGCACTTCTGTTCGCAATCATGTACGGCGGCTATGTCTACATCCAAGTCTCCAACCCGGGGTGGTTGCGCTCGACGCCACCGCCGATGGCACCGCTGGCCTCCGCATCGGCGCCAGCTGCGCCCTCCCCACCTGCCAGTCCACCGGATACAGCGGCAAAGATCTCTGGGATGCCCGCCGATACGGAAACCGCGGCAGTGCTGACCGCCGGGTCCGCGCCTTCGATGTCTGACGATTCGAAGCCAACAGAGCAGGCAATCCCGACGGAACGACCTGCGCGGGCAGCAACGACACGCTCACGCCGTACGACCAAGGCAGCGGACTCAACGGTGGCGTCGGAAAAAGGGATCGTATCGTTAGCCGATCCGCCGGTCGACACAGTGTTGATCAGGAACAACGAAGCCACGGGCATATCCGTGAGCCGCCAGCCTGCCGCGCTGGTGCCGGTAGATCCTCTTCTAATGCAGGCCTACGAGGCGCTGCAGCAAGGCGATCTGGTGCTGGCGCGCAATCTATACCAGCAAGTCCTTCTGGCCGAGCCGAGGAGCGTCGACGCTTTGCTGGGCTTGGGTGCCATCTCCTGGAAGGAGGGCCGGATCGAGGAAACGAGCCAACGCTACCAGCGCGTGTTGGAACTGGAGCCGCGCAATCCGTATGCCCAGGCCGGCCTTATTGCGATCATCGGCGGCGCCGACCCGCAGGCAAGCGAGTCCCGGCTCAGGCAGCTGATCGCGCGTGAACCCTCGCCATTCCTCTATTTCACCCTCGGCAACCTCTACGCCGACCAGGGCCAGTGGCCGGGAGCGCAACAGGCTTACTTCCAGGCTTATCAACTGCAGCCGGACAGCCCCGATTACGCATTCAATCTTGCCGTCAGCCTCGAACACATCGGGCAGATACGACCCGCGCTCGATTACTACCGCAAAGCGCTCGATCTGTCCTTCCGCAGGGGCCGCGCGAACTTCGACCAAAACCTCGCCATCGAGCGCGTTGGCCAGCTCTCCGCACGCGTAGAGTAGGGGCGAGGTAGCGCACCGATGTCTGAGCAGCGCAAAAAGCTTCGCTTAGGCGAGTTGTTGGTCCAGCAGGGGCTGATCACCCAGGATCAGCTGCGCATCGCACTTACCGAGCAGAAGATCCAGAACATCCCGATCGGTCGGCTGCTGGTGAGGCTGGGCTTCGTAACCGAGGCGGTGATCCGCGACATCATGGCGCGGACCATCGGCCAGGAGAGCATCGACCTGTCGCAGGTGCTCGTGGATGCGGAGGCGCTCAAGCTGGTACCTCAGGACTTCGCCCGCCGTCATCGACTGCTACCAATCGCTTTCGATGCGGAACAGAACATGATGGTGGTGGCTATCACCGAGGTGTTCAACGTAGTGGCGCTCGATCAGTTGCGCGCCACCCTCGGCAACAACATACAGATGAAGACGGTGCTCGCGGGCCCGGCCCAGCTCGACGAGTTCATCGACCAGTTCTACGGCCACGAGTTGTCGGTGGACGGTATCCTGCGAGAGATTGAGACCGGCGAGATCGACTACCAGAGCATTCAGGCGGTCGGCGACGAGTACACCCAGCCGATCGTGCGGCTGGTCGGGGCGTTGCTTGTTGACGCGGTCAAGCACGGCTCGTCCGACATCCATTTCGAACCGGAATTCGCTTTCCTGCGCATCCGCTACCGCATCGACGGCGTGCTCGAGCAGATCCGCAGCCTGCACAAGAACTACTGGCCGGGGATTGCGGTGCGACTGAAGGTGATCAGCGGCATGAACATTGCCGAGACCCGCGCACCGCAGGATGGACGGCTTTCGCTCAACCTCAACGGCCGGCCGGTGGACTTCCGGGTTTCGTCGCAACCCACCATCTGGGGCGAGAACATCGTGCTGCGCGTGCTCGACCGCGAGAAATCGATCATCAGTCTCGATCAGATGGGTTTGCCGCCGTCAGTCATGGCGAAGCTCAACCTGATGCTCGCCAGGCCGGAAGGCATTCTGGTGCTGACCGGCCCGACCGGCAGCGGCAAGACCACCACACTGTACTCGATGCTCGCCACACTCAACGTCGAGTCAGTAAATATCATGACCCTCGAGGATCCGGTCGAGTATCCGGTGGCGATGATGCGCCAAACCTCGGTGAACGAAACCGCAAAAATGGATTTCGTCAACGGCATCCGCTCGATCATGCGCCAGGACCCCGACATCATTCTGGTCGGGGAAGTCCGCGACCGCGATACCGCGGAAATGGCGTTCCGGGCAGCAATGACCGGCCACCAGGTGTTCACCACGCTGCACACCAATTCCGCGTTGGGTACATTCCCGCGCCTGCTCGACATTGGCATCGCGCCGGACATCATGGCCGGCAACATCATCGGCATCATTGCGCAGCGACTCGTGCGTCTGCTGTGCAAGCACTGCAAGGAAGCTTACGCACCGTCGCCGGAAGAACGGCAATTGCTCGGCGGCGACCTCAACAGCGGGGTCAAGATCTTCCGCCCCGTGGGTTGTCCCCGCTGCAAAAACCGCGGCTATCGGGGCCGCACGGCGATCATGGAAATCCTGAACATGGACGGCGACCTGGACGAACTGGTCGCACGCCGGGCCTCACCACGGGAGTTGCGCGATGCGGCCAATGCCAAGAACTTCCGCTCACTCGCCGATGAGGGCGTCCAGAGGGTGGTTGAAGGGGCCACCAGCCTGGCGGAAGTGGCGCGCGCCATCGACCTTACCGGACGGGTGTACCGAGATGCCCCGCATCACGCCGGCATCGGACTGCGCACGATGGGTGCTCCGAAACCATAACGTGACACCGAGGCACTGATGCCGGCATTCGAATACAAGGCGGTAGATAAAGCCGGGCGCTCCACTCGCGGCAAGCTCGACGCCGCCAACGAAGTCGACCTCGAGCTGCGGCTGCGGAAGATGGGGCTCGACCTCATCACCTCCCGGTCGCTGCGCAGCCATACGCCCACGCTCGCCTCCGGAGCCATCACCCGCCAGGACCTGATTACTTTCTGCTTCGATCTGGAACAGGTTTCGCGCGCCGGAATCCCGATCCTCGAGGGACTTCGCGATCTTCGCGACGGCATGGAGAACCCGCGCTTCCGCGAGATCCTGACTTCGGTGCTTGAGGACATCGAAGGCGGCAAAACTCTGTCCCAGGCGCTCGCCGGCTTCCCGCGGGTATTCGGCACCGTATTCGTCAGTCTGATTCGCGCTGGCGAACTGTCGGGGATCCTTACGGAGGTTTTCGAGAACCTCGGTGGAACACTCAAGTGGCAGGATGAGCTGATCTCGCAAACGCGCCGTTTGTTGGTCTATCCGGCCCTGGTATTCGTCGTGGTGCTGGGCGTGCTCTTTTTCCTGCTCCTCTACCTGGTGCCGCAAGTCACCACACTGCTGAAAACCATGGGCCTCGCGCTCCCGCTGCAGACGAGGATTCTGATCGGACTGTCCAATTTCACCGCGGCTTACTGGCCGATCCTGCTGTTCCTGCCGGTGGTAATCGCCATCGGCATCAGCGTGGTTGTGCGGACCAATCCGCGCGGACGCTACTGGCTGGACTATGCGATCCTGCGCATGCCGGTGACGGGAGCGATTCTGCAGAAGATCATCCTGGCCCGCTTCGCCAACTTCTTTGCGCTCATGTACCGCTCCGGCATCACCATCCTGGACGCGGTCAAAACCAGCGAGGATATCGTCGCCAACCGCGTGATTGCGGAAGGGCTGCAGCGCGCCGGGCAGCAGATCAATGCCGGCGAAAATCTTTCTGAAGCATTCCAGAATATCGGCGTGTTTCCGCCGTTGGTGATACGCATGCTGCGCGTTGGGGAAAGCACCGGCGCGCTCGACACTGCGTTGATGAACGTCACTTACTTCTACAACCGGGACGTCCGCGATTCAGTGGATAAGGCGCTCAAGCTGCTGGAACCGGCGCTGACACTGGTTTTGGGCGGCATGCTCGCCATGATCCTGTTCTCAGTGCTGACCCCGATCTACGATATCATCGGGAAAATTCGGGTCTGACAGACGATGGCAGCAAAGCTCCTGCTCTGCATATCCGCCGATCAAGCCACAGTAGCTGTGTGGCAAGGGCGCCGACTTGCCGGATGCAAACGGTTCGGCAACGACGAGGCCGGCTGGGCTGCGTTCAGCAATTTCCTCCGCGCCGCCCGGGGCATACCGATACACGTCATGGTGGACTCGGTAGATGAGGATTACCGTTTCGAAACGCTTCCTCACGCGAGGGGCCGCGACCGCGTGGAGATGGTGGGCCGCAAGCTGAAACAACTCTACCACGGCACCTCCTATCACTCTTGTTCGCTTCAGGAACGCGGCACCGGCAAGCGCAAGGACGACCGCTACCTGTTCGCTGCGCTTACCGACCCCGACCTGTTGAGTCCTTGGTTGCGTGCCATCGAGTCCAACGGCCTGCCCGTCGCCGGCGTTTATCCGCTGCCGATGGTGACCACTTCGCTGATTGAACTTCTGCGGTTGAAGCACCCCAATCTGCTGATTGTCACAAAGAATTCCGCGGGCGTGCGGCAGACCTTCTACAAGGACCTCAAGTTCCGCATAAGTCGTCTGACTCCGTTACGCGATGCGACCGGAGTCGCCGACCAGTACTATGCCGACGAAGTCAGCAACACACGCATGTATCTGGACGCGCTGACGGTCACCCACGTAGACGACACGATGCAGTTGGTGATCCTCGACCAGGACGACTCGCTTGCGGGCCTGCCGGCGGCGATTACACGCGGCCACCCGAATATGCAGTGTCAATTGCTGGCCCGCGCCGACATCGTTTCCCGCTTCAGTATCGCCCCGGCAGAACTCGAGGCCTCGGCCGATACGCTGCATCTGCATCTGCTGGGCGAAAAGAAACCCGCCATCAATTTTGCTCCGACCCAGGTCACGGGAGGTTTCCAGCGCTATCAGGGGCGGCGCTGGTTGTACGCCGCCTCGGCTGCAATACTGGGAGGCGCAGTGCTATGGGGCGGCGTCAATGCGTTCGCAGTGTTGCGGTTGCAAGACGAGATGGTAGATCTGCGCCGGCAGACCCAGGAGTTCCATGCGCAGTACCGGAAAGTGACTGCGGACTTTCCGAAGGCGCCTATCGCCGCCGATAACCTTCGCCATACGGTCGAATTGGCGCAGCAGGTCAGGGGCAGCGTGCGTACGCCGGAGTCGATGTTCCTGGTGGTCAGCCGTGCACTGGATGCTTCGCCTCAGATTGAACTCGCTCGAATCGCATGGCATTACGGCAGGGGCCCAGCCGGAATCGGTGCCGACCTTGCCCGGCCTGGAACAAGCGAACAACCCCCGCTGGATCCGGGGACGTTGGTGCAAACCGGAGTGCTGCGCGGCGAGGTCACCTCTTTCGAAGGCGACTACAAGGCTGCGATGCGGCTCATAAGCGCCTTTGCCACCCGACTTGCCACCGACGACAAGGTGGCCGAAGTTCGGACCTTGCAGTTGCCGCTTAACGTAAGCTCGGATACCGGCTTGAGTGGTAGCACCAGTGTGTCAAGCGAAAGAGGGAGCGCCCAGTTTGAACTTGCCATCGTGTTCAAGACCGGGGTTTAAAAGTCAATGAAACTTGCCACCAAAGATCTCGCCGCGATGAAACTGCCGTTTCTGCTGCTTGCAGTGGCGATCGCAGCCTCGTTCTTGCTGGTGAAATTCTCCTCGGACAAGCGCGAGAAGGCGGAAATGCAGCATCGCGTCGAGTCGACCGCGCTGCAGGATGCCCGCAGCCGCTACCAGCGCTCAGGCGAGGAGCGCGAAACCATCCTGCGCTACCTTCCCGCTTACCGGCAACTCGAGCATCAGGGCTTCGTCGGCACTGAACAGCGGATCAACTGGCTGGAAGGCTTGCGTATTGCCAACACAAAGGCCGGATTGTTCGGCGTAACTTATCAACTGGATCCCCAGAGGCCTTTCGCTCTGATCGGCCAACGCAACCCGATGTCACAGCACTTGCACAATTCACAGATGAAGTTGTCTTTCGGACTGGTTCATGAAGGCGACCTCATGCGCTTCTTCCAGACGCTTTCAGAACAGCAGACTGGAGTATTCATTCTTAGCGGCTGCGCGCTCGACCGCGTTGGCCGCAGCGAACCTGCACCCAGGCAAGCGAACCTGAACGCTCAGTGCGACCTGTCCTGGCTGACGGTCGATCCCGGAAAGGGCAAGTCGTGACGCGGGGTCCGCGAATTCTTCTTATCCTTGCCGCGATGCTGCCGTGGTGGGAAACGCATGCCGCGGAGCCTTGGGGAAGATTGTTTTTTTCACCGTCGCAGCGCGCTACGCTCGATGCCGGCAAGCCGGTGGCCAAACCTCGCACCGTGCACACCGTGCGCGCCGCCGCACCTCGCGGACCGCGGGCCGTGACGCTGAACGGGGTGGTTACCCGCAGCGACGGTGAGAGCGCGGTCTGGGTCAACGGACATGAAGCGGGTGGCGAGACGGCTCCTGGGGTAAGTGCTTCGACCTCCTCGACCGACCCAACGTCAGCCCAAATCAGGGTTGGTGGCGCCAAAAAGTCCGTGCAATTGCGCGTTGGCCAACATCTGGACCCCGTGAGCGGAAAGGTCCTGGAACCATACGAATCGGCAGGTTCCAGTGCTGCAGCGGTCGTGCACTCGCCGAAGAAATTGGCGCGAAAGGATGGCCCGCCGTCAGCGGGTCGGCCACATAAGAAGAGCGAGGACGGCGCCGACGACCCGTCCGACGAATGAGTCCTCTTCAAAGCAGTCAAGCGCCGGTGGCATCGCGCGGGACTCGACGCAATACATTCGTGCGCGCTGCCGCCCGGAAACAGCGGGGCATCGCCATGTTTGTCCTCCTTGTAGCGCTAGGTCTGCTGGTCGGGATGCTGGCGTTCGGGTTCGCGGACGAACAGGTACGCCAGAATCAGAGACAACAAAGAACGACGGATGCGCTGGCTCAAACCAAGTACGCGTTGATCGGCTGGTCGGTGCAGCGTACCTCGTCGGGTGCTCTCCCGAACGCACGTCCCGGAGAACTCCCCTGCCCCGACATCAACCCTCTCGACGGATTCGAGGACGGCAGCTGTGTGGCGGGAGCAATCGGGCGCGTGCCGTGGAAGACGCTGGGTATACCGGAGCCGAAGGACGGCGCGGGCGAAACTCTGTGGTATGCGATTGCGGGCCCATTTCGGATCTGGAATGTAAACAACAACCCCATTCATAGCGACACCAAGGGCAACCTCACGGTCTATCAGGACAACACGGCGAGCGCGATCACCAACGAGGCGATTGCCGTCCTATTCGCGCCCGGCGCGGCGCAGGGGACGCAGAACCGGGATACCGTGGCTACCGCGCTGTGCCCAACGACGGGGACAACCATCGTGCGCAATCGGTGCGCCGCGAACTACCTGGAAACCGCCGCCACCGTCAACAATTCCACCACCAACGGACCCTTCATATCGGCGCGGGACTCCGACCCCGCCAATCCGCTGCCATTCAACGACAAGGTAATGGCGATCACCACGACCGACTTGATGCCGATGGTGGAGCAGCGCGTCGCACGCGAAGTGCGGACCATCCTGGAAAACTACAGAATAGCAACCGCAGCGCAAGGATATAACGGTGGCGCAGGGATCTATCCTTGGGCCGACTGCACCGACGGAATCAGTGACGTTGATTACCCCAACCGTGGTCGTATCCCGTGGCAGACCGCTACTCCGGTGAACTGGAATACCGGCGCCCCAGCTACGCCCTCCCTGCCCAATTGGTTCACCAATCAAGGGTCCACCAGTTACAACTGGGCTTGGGTCATCTACTACTCGGTAGGGAAGAACTACCTGGAAAATTTTGGAGCGAGCTGCAGCACTGATAGTAGATGGGGGTGTGAACCCGGGCAGACAAGCCTAAGCGTGAACGGCGTCTGGGGCACGCGCGCCGTGATCTTTATGCCCGGGCCGGCGGGCGGCTCAAGGCCCGGAGTCCCCTACGTAGGGGATGTGGTTGGCCCGTGGGGGACGGCAAATTGGGGGTTAGGGAACTGCAACGCGGATTACTGGCAGGCTTATCTCGATGACCCCCTAAACAACGATGTCGACGACGACCGCTACATCACTCCCACGTCAGCGGCGTATGCCCGCGACCGGCTCTACACCATCCCTTAGGATTTTGGCGGACTCAATTCCGGCAAAAACCAGCGTCGGATAAACAAATTAATTAACGGCCACCGTGACATGAACTCGACTCTGCCCCATCTCCAGCCCGGCTCCCACAGTAGCCATGTGGTTGGGATTTCTCCCGGTTCGCCGAAAAGTCTGGTGTTGGGAATTTGCCGCACCAGCGTGCGGAAAATTCCTCGCGGGTTCAGCCTCGTCGAGGTAGCAATTGCCGTATTTGTCATAACGCTGCTGCTCGGCGGCATCCTGGTTCCGCTCACCACCCAGGTCGAGCGCCGCAAGACCGAGGAGTCGTACCGAATCCTCGATCAGGCGCGCGAGGCGCTGATCGGCTATGCGGCGGCCAACGGGCGGTTTCCGTGCCCTGCTTCTGCGACCAGCAACGGGATCGAGGACTTTAGTGGCACGGGGACTCCCGCGAATGGCATCTGCGACCCCACAGTGACCGGAGCGAACGTTTACCAGGGATTCCTGCCGGCGGCCACGCTCGGCTTCTCACCGGTTGATTCCAACGGCTACGCGTTGGACGCCTGGGGACTCACGCAAAACCGCATCCGCTATGCCGTTTCCAGCGTGTCCGTCAATTCAACTGCCAATTGCACTGCCACTGCGATCAACAGGCCGTTCACGACTACGAGCGGCATGCGCAGCGCGACCATGTCGTGCGTTGCGGCTGCCACTACCTTGCTTTACGTGTGCAACAGCGGCACGGGCGTGACCGGCACCAACTGCAACACGGCGGTCACGCTGGCCTCCAGTGTTCCGGTCGTAGTCTGGTCGGTCGGGCCCAACGCGGCCACCACCGGTGGCACGAGCGTCGACGAGTTGCAGAACCCGAATCCCACGGCAGGCTTCAGCGCCGACCGCATATTCGTCAGCCGAACGAAGTCCACCGGGACGAGCGGCGAGTTTGACGACATCGTCAACTGGATCGGAACCCCCTCGCTGTTCAACCGGCTGATCGCCTCAGGGCAGTTACCCTAGAAGCCGCATCGAACAGATCCAAGAAACGATTGGCTGCTGGACAGGGAGAGCAGGCCACTTGAACGAGCAAGGCCCGAAGCGCATGGCGCTTCGGGCCTTGTCTTAGCTGAGTTTAGAAATTAGCCCCGGAATGGAATCAGCCGAAGATGTCTACCGCGAAAGCTTGCAGGTCATGACCGGAAACCTCGAGCAAGGTCAATGACCAGTCGGTGTTCTCGGCGATCGTAATCACGGTGTCCGCGCCACCGACTCCGTCAACGTTCTGGGTATCATCAACGACGAAGGAGGCCAGGAACTGGTCTTTGCTAATGCCGCCGAACTCCAGCTTGTCCTCACCGAACGTGAAGTCAACGATAGTGTCGAAGCCGTCGTTACCCGCGATGGTGTCCTGCCCGTTGCCCGAGTTAAAGGAATTCGAATACCAGGCTTTTTCAGTTTCACCATCGTCGTTAAGGATCACGCTGTCGCGGTCACCAAACATCTCGGCAAGCTGGTCATTCGTCAGACCCTCGATACGGGGCGTGCCGTTCGGGCTGTCCTCATTGATATCGATCTTGATCTTGCCGTCGCCGTTGAGGTCATTGCCAAGGTTGTGCGTGTCAACGAGTTCTCTGAGCCAGTCTTTGTAGTTCTTCTCAAAGAATTTCTCGGCGAGCCCACCATCCTGCGCGTGGTAACCATCGTCGCCACCATGCCTGTGGTGGTGTTCGTGATCGCCATGCTTTGAGTAATACGCGTCGTCCTTGCCATGCTGGTCATCTCGGTGGTTCCTGCCGTGATGGTCGTCCCGGTCGTCCTTATCATGCTTGCCGTGCCTGTTGTGGTGCTTGGGCGAAAAATCCGGCAACTCGTCTCCGAAGTCCTTGCCGTACTTCTTCGAAAGGAAGTCGGTAAAAGTGGAGTTGCTGCCCTGCTCTTGCGTCAGCGTGAATGCGAATTTGAAGGTGTTGTTGGTGCCAAGGCTGAACAATTGATCGTCGCCCGGCCCACCGATCAGCGTGTCGCCGCCAGTAAAGCTGAACAATTGATCGTCGCCCAGCCCGCCGGCCAGCGTGGCGTCGCCAGTAAAGCTGAATAATTGATCGTCACCCGGCCCGCCGTCCAGGGTGATGTTGTTGGCGTTGGCTGCCAGTACGTCGTTGTCTTCCTTGCCCAGAATTACATCGCCTGGAGTTGCGCTTGAAAGATCATCAATACCCGTTGTTCCTTCAATTAGTGCCATTTTCCGCTCCCTTGTTTGCGTGAAAAAGAATGCCGATTTAGAACCTTATGTTTGATATGGCGCGTCGAACCAATGACTTGGTCCGGGCGACCTACCCCCTATTCCGCAACAACCAAGCCAGCGCCCGGCAGGCGCCGTAAATCTGTCCGATGCCGCCCCGCCGCCGGTACTGGATCGGAACCGGCCGCAAGACTGGATTTCGTTTATTAACCTTTTTTTTCAATAAGTTAAATCTGTCCCGCACGCCCAAGCCCTACCAACTTCGGGTGTGAGCCACCACTAGCTTCTGATTGATTTCACGGTGTCTGGCATGCTGCTTTTGAGTGGTAGATCGCACGGAATCCGGTACCCGTTCCGCTGGCAGCTCACGAGTTTTCGGCGTCTCCGTCAACTTCTCGACAATCCGGATCGGTGACGGCCTGCACGGAATCCTTCCCCGGGCAGCTGCGAGGGGGTGCGGACCCAGCGCTACGCGGAGCTCGCGAAAACGGCGCGCCTGGCGACCGAGCAGATCGGCGCGAGCAAGATGACCTTCCCGCGTGAACTCACCAGGCGCGGGACGAGATCAAGGCGCGCGACGTGCAATTGAAGGGCGACGAACAGGCAATCAAGTTGCAGTACGATGAACTGGCTTAGAACCAGTCACTGGCGAACGCGGGCTTCGTGAGAACGAATGTTCGCAGCAGGCAAACTACTTGCCTTAGCGCCTACGCTGCGCCGGCCCGACCCACGGATGGAGCCAGCGTAATACACACTTTCCCCTCCACGTTGCTAGTCAATGTGACTTCGTAACCCTGATCAGTGGCGAATCGGGCCACTTGGTAAAGTCCAACGCCGAGGCCGGTATTTGACTGCACCGGGGCAGCGAACAACTGTCGCACCAGCGCTACCGGAACCGGCTGGCCGTCATCGCACACGGAAAGATGAAAGCCATTGTCCCACTGCAGTCGCGCCGCGATATGCAGCTTGTTCTCCACTTTGCGCTTTTCAAGCGCGTTCTGCAGGAGATTTTCGGCCGCCGTCTCGAAGAGGTCTGCCGGCAGCGCCGCACCCGCGGCAAAGCCGCCGCCTTCGAACTCAATGCTCACATGAGCGTAACGCTGCTTCACCGCCTCCCACCACTGCAGGGCGGGGGTGGTATCGTTTCCGACCGGTGGCTTGGTGTTGAGCTTGTCGAGCGTAATCTGCAGGCGTTGCGTAATCTGTGGCAGTTGCCGCTGCATCAACAGGCGCAGTGCTTCCGAATCGCTTTCATTGCTGGTCTCGGCGGCCGCGCATAGGGAACGCAGGGTCTGCAGCAGGTTCTTCACATCGTGCGTGAGGCGCGAGCCGGTCTCGTAAATTGCCTGGACGTAGGCATTGCGCCGTTGCTCCTGCTCGCGCATCTTGGCATCGTAGTAGTCGCCAAGCAGTCGCGCCAGCAGGCGCATATGCAGCATCAGAGCAGGACTGGGCGACCAGCGCGTATAAAACGACAGCGTCAAGCCGCCGAACGTGAACGCGGTTGAGTACTTGGTCGCATCCCCCGCATTGCCGGCGGACCCTCCCGACTGCCAGCCTATGCCCGACAGCCACGGCAAATCCGACATCTCGTGTGCAGCCACGATTACGAACTTGTCGGGATCGCGCTCGCGGTCGGCGAGCCCTGCAAGGCTGTGCATCCAGTGCTCGAAGGGCATGCCGATGCTGAGAAAGTAGCGGGTGAGCAATTGGCCGATGCCGGCAAAACCGGCGCGCGGATCCCACAACAGCGACAACGCCACCAGCAGGCCGGCGATCACAATCAGCGCCTGCGCCAACGCGATCGCGTAGTTTCCGTGGCTGACTTGCTTGATGGCGAATGCACCCAGCACCAGCACCACGACCATCAGGAACAGCAACAGGCTGTAGAACAAATCGACCGAATAAGGAGAGGCGGCCTGCTGTTTCCCGGTACCCACGAAGAATATTGCCGCCGCCGGGATAACCAGCCCATAACGCACAATCGCCAGCAGTCCCCAGGGGAACTCCCGTTCCGGGAACAGGTGCGGCACCACCCAGGTGAGCAGGATCGTGAGCAGGTAAATCGCCGCAAGCAGCGAGACCATGCGCTGGCCGAGATTCTTGATTCCTGGCACGTTGCCGCCGATCAGCGAGAACAACACCGCGATCCACAGCGCCATCAGCCACCAGCTGCCGGCAACGATCAGCAGCACCGCCGCGCCGACTATCAGCAAGGCCTGTCCGGGGATCAGTTTCCGCTCGCCGCGCCAGAGCGGCTGCCAAAGCAGGAAGAAGCCGAAGTGCGAGAGCATCAGCGCCTTCGCCAGCAGATTATCGAGATCGAGAATGAGCGCGCCATGCAGGGCGAGCAAAGCCAGCGACAGCCAATGTTGTTGTCGCAGCGCTGCGATCGCGCTCGCGACCAATCTACCCGAGTTGATTTCCATCGCCATTTCGTGACAACCTCAGTGCCGCCCGCGCTAAACATTGTGGAACCATGAACCACGCCACCGCAGCCACTTTCATTCCGTCCCGGCGCAATGTCCGTCGCATCGGCGCGATTGCCCGCTATACCGTTCTCGAAGCCTGGCGCAACCGCCTGATGGTGCTGGTCGTTGTCGCGGTGGCACTGCTGACGCTGCTCAGTCTGTTCGCCCGCGAACTCGCAGTCACCGAAAGCGCACGCCTGCAGACCGCGATCCTGGCCTCGACTTTGCGGGTTGCCAGCGTGTTCCTGATTGCCCTCTACATTGTCAACGGCTTTACCCGCGAATTCAACGACAAGGTCCTGGAACTGATGCTGTCGCTGGATCTGCCGCGCCCCGGTTACCTGATGGGCAAGTTTCTCGGCTTTGCAATCGTGGCTCTGGCGGTCGCGGCGATTGCCACCGTGCCGGTGGCGGTCGTCGCTCCCGCCCATGCGGCGCTGGCGTGGGGGTGCTCGCTGGCGCTGGAACTGCTGATCATTGCCGCACTCAGCGTGTTCTGCATCACCACGTTCACGCAACTGCTGCCCGCCGCCGCTTTCGTCACGGCATTTTACCTGCTCGCCCGTTCCATTAGCGCGATTCAATTGATGAGCGGCTCGAGCCTTCTCGGGGTCGACGGATTCGGACAGAAGGCGAGCGCCGTGCTCGCCGATGCGCTTGCGATCGCGCTGCCGCGCATGGACGCATTTACACAGACCGCCTGGCTGGTGAACGACGCCGGCGCTCAACCCGCACTGCTCAACATTGTGCTGCAGACCGTCGTATACGTGAGTCTGCTGCTTGCTGCGGCGATATTCGATCTGTACCGCAAGAATTTCTGAACCCCAATGGCCGAACGCCCGATCTCGACCGTACCCGGCGCAGTGCTGGCGCTGCTTGCCGCGGCGCTGGCCTCACAACTTGCGCTCAAAGC
>CAZYTR010000115.1:0-1972 GCA_964650365.1 uncultured Alcaligenaceae bacterium
TCGAGAAAAACGTCGGTCTGCTGATCGTGCTGGTGGTGCTGACGATCAGCATCGGCGGCCTGGTCGAGATCGTGCCGCTGTTCTTCCAGAGATCGACCACCGAACCGGTGGCGGGGCTCACACCCTACAGCCCGCTGCGGCTGGAAGGCCGCGATGTTTACATTCGCGAGGGTTGCTACAACTGCCACTCGCAGATGATCCGTCCGTTCCGCGCCGAGACCGAGCGCTACGGGCACTACTCGGTGGCGGGCGAGTACGTGTACGACCATCCGTTCCAGTGGGGCAGCAAGCGCACCGGGCCCGATCTCGCCAGGGTCGGCGGCCGCTACAGCGACGAGTGGCATGTCCTGCACCTGATGCAACCGCGCGACGTGGTGCCGGAGTCGAACATGCCGCCGTATCCGTGGCTTGAGAGAAATCGCATCGACGAGACCGGCACCGCCGCGAAGATGCGCAGCCTGCGCCGTGTCGGCGTTCCCTATACCGACGAGCAGATCGCGGCTGCGGCAGACGCGGTCAAGGGCAGGACCGAAATGGAAGCGCTGGTCGCCTATCTGCAGGGGATGGGCACTGCGATCAGGACGGTGAGGTGAATCAAATGGATCTGAATGACGCACGCAGCCTCATGACTTTGGTTGCCCTGGTCACGTTCCTAGGCATCGTGCTCTGGGCGTACAGCGGCCGGCGCAAGCAGAACTTCGACAGGGCGGCGCGGATGGCGCTCGAGGACGAAGAACCGATTGAACCGAACAGGAGCGGCAAGTGAGCGATTTCACCAGCGATTTCTGGAGCTATTACGTCGCCGTCATCACGGTCGTGAGCATCGTCGCGTGCGCAGTGCCGTTGTGGACGAGGAAAAGCCGGCGCAAACCCGGCCAGCAAGTCGGAACGATGGGCCATGTCTGGGACGAAAACCTGGAGGAGTACAACAACCCGCTGCCCAACTGGTGGCGCTGGCTGTACTACATCACCATTGTCTTCGGGCTGGCATATCTGGTTCTGTACCCCGGCTTGGGCAAGTTCGCCGGCACCTACAAGTGGACTTCGACGGGACAGTACGAATCCGAGCAGGCTCGGGCGGCCGAACGTTACGGTCCACTGTTCGCGAAATTTGCCTCGATGGACATCCCGGCAGTGGCGGGCGATCCGAAGGCGCGTGAAATCGGTCAGCGACTGTTTCTGAACTACTGTGCGCAGTGTCATGCGTCGGATGCGCGCGGCAGCCGCGGCTTTCCGAATCTCGCCGACAACGACTGGCTTTACGGCGACGATCCGGCGACCATCAAGGCGACCATCGTCAACGGCCGCAACGGCGTCATGCTGCCGTTCGGGTCGGTGCTCGGCGACGAAGGCGTCAAAGCTACGGCGCACTATGTCTTGTCGCTGTCGGGATTGACGCATGACAGCCTACTCGCGGCCAAGGGCAAGGCATTGTTCGCGGCCAATTGCATAGCCTGTCACGGCGCCGACGGCAAGGGCAATGCCGCACTCGGCGCGCCCAACCTGACGGACAAGGCGTGGCTCTACGGCGGCGGCGAAACCACCATTTCGGAAACCATCCGCGCAGGCCGTAACAACAAGATGCCCGCCTGGGGTGATTTCCTCGGTGACGCCAAGTCGCACGTGCTGGCCGCCTATGTGTGGAGTCTTTCCCAAAAGCAGCGACAAGGGACGAGTGACGAGTGACAAGTGCAGAGCAGTCAATGACGGGAGACACATGAACGGCGGCCGATCGAAGGGGGGAAGGTCGGTGCCCGTCGCACGTCAGTCGTTACACGTCGCTTTGTCAGGGTAAGAATATGGAATCCTCTCTCGATCCGGGACGAGTCACCCAGACTGATCCGGTCGGAGAATCGCTTTATGAGCTGCGCCAGAAAATCTACCCGCGCGCGGTGACCGGCAAGTTTGCGGTTTGGCGCTGGATATTGGTATGGGGTACGCAATTGGTGTTCTACGGCCTGCCGTGGTTGTC
>CAZYTR010000116.1:0-3253 GCA_964650365.1 uncultured Alcaligenaceae bacterium
AGCCAAGAGCCAGCTCAGCGGCCTGGTCGAGCAGGTGCGCTCGCTCGACGAGCAAGTGATGATCACGCGCAACGGGCGTCCGGCTGCGGTACTGGTGAGTGCGGATGAGTTCGAGCGCTGGAAGGAAACCATCGAAGTTCGCGGAGATGCGGCGCTGATGAAGGAAATTCGCGCAGGGCTCCGTGCGCTGAAGGCGCGCAAGGCTTGTTTGTACACGCTTGAGGAATTGCTGACCTGATCGACCGCAGGAGCGTGGCGAAGGCGCAAATCCGGTTCAGGGTTCCCGATGAAGTCGCGCAACTTGTACGCGGCCTCCACCCCGACATAAAGCGCAAGGTTCGTCCGGCCTTGGATCGTCTTGCGCAGGACCTCGACGCCGGCAAGGCGCTGCAAGGCGATCTGCGGGCTCTGCGCAGCCTGAGAGTAGCGCGCTTTCGTGTTATTTACCGAACGCCCGCGCGCCGGGTGATCGAGATCGTGACGATCGGGCCGCGGAATCGAGTCTACGAAGAGACGCTGCGTCTGGTTTTGTCCGAGCGCAGGCGCTGACGGTTCGGGAAGGGCACGGAGAATGGGCCCGTCGGTTGGGGCGCCCGCAAGCCGGATTCGATCTTGTCAATGATCTGACCCCGAGATCCCTTCCGGTTTCAGCGATCCATCTACAAATAGTTGGTCAGATACTGCCATTCAGATCAATTCTGAGTTACTACACGTCACTCATCAGCCACGACGTACTTCCGCGTTTTGCCGAGCCCTGAATTGCTCTGCGCCCTTTCTTGCCGTTCCTCTGCGTCCTTTGCGCCAACGCTTTTGAATTCAGGATCGCAACGACTTTCTGCGTTAGCATTGCCGGACGTTCGATTCCAAACACGCCATGCGCACCCTCGCCAGTCTTCGCCTTACGGCTTTAGCCCTGATCTGCGCGTGCTTCGTGAGCGGCTGCGAGACGCTCGAGGGCATCCTGAAAACAGGCGCCAAGCCGACCGCGCGCATCATCAGCACCGAACTGAAGAATCTCTCTCTGGAGAAGATCGACCTCGTCTTCAACGTCGAGGTCGCCAATCCCTATTCCGTGGATCTGCCGCTGCTGGACCTCGCGTACGCCGTGGGCAGCGGCGGCACCGGCCTTCTGCAGGGAAATATCAAACCTTCCGGGGCCGTGCCGGCACGGGGCACCAGCGTGATCCAGCTTCCCGCCCGGATCTCCTTTGCTTCGCTGATCAGGACGCTCAAGGGGGTAAGACCGGGATCGGTCGTGCCCTACAAGGCCGATCTGACCCTGGGCGTCGATGCGCCGGTGGTCGGGATGCTGACGCTGCCGATGTCGAAGTCGGGTGAATTGCCGGTTCCTGCCGCCCCGGAGGTCGAGCTTTCCTCTTTCGAGATCGCCAAGCTCGGCATGGACGAGACCAAAGCCACCGCGAAGCTGCAAGTGAAGAACACCAACGCCTTTGAACTCAATGTGTCGAAGCTCAACATCGAACTCGCGCTCGGCGCGAACAAGATCGCCAATACCAGCCTGGCGAAATCGGCAAAAATTGCACCTGGCCAGTCCATGGCCGTGGACGTACCGCTGTCGTTTTCGCCGCGCTCCTTCGGTGTCTCGGTTATCAATCTGCTGCGCGGAAACAACACCGCTTACAGTCTGGTCGGCTCGCTTGAAGCCGGCACCCCGTATGGGCCGCTGGCGGCGCCGTTCAACCGCAACGGCAACACAACAATTACGAAATGAGGAGGCTCTGCAATGACGGATGAAGTTGCGTTCGCGTCCGCGAAAAAACTCGCTTCGCTGATCCGCCGCAGGAAAATCGGCTGCGTCGAGCTGCTCGATCTGTACCTGAAGCGCGTCGCGCGCCTTAACCCGAAGATCAATGCGGTGGTCGTGCTCGATGAAAAGCGCGCCCGCGAGCGGGCACGCAAGGCCGACCGCGCTGCCGCGCAGAAGGACTGGTGGGGGCCGCTGCACGGCCTGCCGATGACGGTGAAGGAATCCTTCGATGTCGAGGGGCTGCCCACCACCTGGGGCCGCGCCGATATGAAGGGCAACATCGCTTCGCACCATGCGCTTTCCGTCCATCGCCTGATGGGTGCGGGCGCCGTTATTTTCGGCAAGACCAACGTGCCGGTGATGCTCGCTGACTGGCAGACCTTCAATCCGGTTTATGGCACCACCGGCAACCCGTGGGACGTCACGCGAATTCCGGGCGGCTCCTCCGGCGGGGTCGGCGCCGCGCTCGCCGCAGGGCTGACAGGGCTCGAACTGGGCAGCGATATCGGCGCCTCGATCCGCAATCCGGCGCATTACTGCGGCGTGTTCGGGCATAAACCGACTTTCGAGTTGTGCCCGATCCATGGACACAACCTGCCGCCGAGTCTGTCCACCAGAGACATGATGGTGATCGGTCCGCTGGCACGCAGCGCCGACGATCTGGAGATCGCGCTCAGGATCATCGGCCAGCCGGACGAGATGGCGTCGCGGGGCGTGACCATCACGCTCGCCAAACCCAAGCCTTCAGTAAAGAAACTGAGGATCGCGGTGCTGGCCAATGCCGAGACCGCGGAAGTGGACCAGTCGGTGCAGGCGGCGGTGCTGGCCGCGGCGAAATGCTTTGCGGATAACGGCGCAACAATCAGCGATACGGCGCGGCCGGACATCGACCTGCAAGAAGCCCACAAGACTTTCGTTCATCTGGTGCGCGGCGCGACTTCGACCGCGCTCACCGACGAACAGTTCGGGCGTCAGCAGGCGCTCGCGGCGAAGCTCGCGCCCGGCGACGAAAGCTATCCGGCGTGGATGATGCGCGCCAATACCATGTCGCATCGCGATTGGCACGGCTGGAACGAGAAGCGGCAGCAGATGCGCCTCAAGTGGGCGGAGTTTTTCCGCGAATGGGACCTGCTGCTCTGCCCCGCGGCTGCGACCGCGGCATTCACGCACAACCAGAAAGGCGAACGCTGGGAGCGCATTGTCATGGTCAACGGCAAACCGCAGCCTTCGACGACGCAAATGTTCTGGGCCGGCTATCCCGGACTGGCCTGGCTGCCTTCGAGCGTGGCGCCCGCCGGATTCACGGAACAGGGACTGCCGGTAGGGGTGCAGATCGTCGGTCCGCAGTATGGCGACCTCGCCACCATCGCCGCCGCCAGATTTCTGGAACAGGAGCTCCAGCCTTTCGTCGCGCCGCCGGGATTCGCGTGAAAAGGTGAGGGGTGAGGGGTGAGGGGTGGATGGAACTTTCGTGAATGTCGTGAA
>CAZYTR010000117.1:0-4515 GCA_964650365.1 uncultured Alcaligenaceae bacterium
CTCGCTGTAGCCGCGTTCGCGCATTCCGGAAATCAGCTTCTCCTCGAATTGATGCAGCCCGCCTTTCCTGCGCCACGCCGCCATCGAGCGGCGCAGATGATCGGCTTCGCCCGGCGTGAATCCGGCGGCGACCACGGCAAGCTGCATCACCTGCTCCTGGAAGATCGGCACGCCGAGCGTGCGTTCGAGCACGCCGCGCACGGCCTCGGAAGGATAGGTGACCGGCTCCAGGCCCTGGCGCCGGCGCAGGTACGGATGCACCATGCCGCCCTGGATCGGTCCGGGGCGGACGATCGCCACTTCGATCACCAGGTCGTAGTAGTTCGCGGGCCGCAACCGCGGCAGCATGGAAATCTGCGCGCGCGACTCGATCTGGAACACGCCGATCGAATCTGCCTGCTGCAGCATGGCGTAGACCTGCGGATCCTCGGGGGGCACGTCCGCCATGCCGAACGGCTTTGCGCGGATGCGGCTCACCAGGTCGAGCGTGCGGCGGATCGCCGAGAGCATGCCGAGCGCGAGCACGTCCACTTTCAGTAGTCCCAGCGCATCGAGGTCGTCCTTGTCCCACTGGATGTTCGTTCTTTCGGGCATGGCGGCGTTCTCGATCGGGACCAGGCGCGAGAGAGGGCCTCGCGAGATCACGAAGCCGCCGACGTGCTGCGACAGGTGGCGGGGAAACCCGATCAGCGTGTTGGTGAGCGCTATCAGCTTGCGGATGACCGGGGATTCCGGGTCGAAGCCCGCATCGCGCAGCCGCGCCGCCCTTTCGTCCCGGCGATCCCACCAGGCAAAACTCCGGGAAATGCGCTCCAGCTGGGCGAGATCCAGCCCGAGCGCCTTGCCGACGTCGCGGAAAGCGCTGCGCGAGCGGTAGGTGATCACGGTGGCGGTGAGCGCGGCGCGCTCACGCCCGTATTTCCCGTAGATGTACTGGATGACCTCCTCGCGGCGCTGGTGCTCGAAATCCACGTCGATGTCCGGCGGTTCGTTGCGCTCCCTGGAGATGAAGCGTTCGAACAGCATCTGCATGCGTCCGGGGTCCACTTCGGTGATCCCGAGCGCGTAGCACACCGCGGAGTTGGCCGCCGAGCCGCGGCCCTGGCAGAGGATGCCCTGGCTGCGCGCGTACCTGACGATGTCGTGGACGGTGAGGAAGTAGGGCTCGTAGCCGAGTTCCGCGATCAGCGCGAGTTCATGCTCGACCAGCCGGCGTACCCGTTCGGGTACGGCTGGCTGGTCGAGAGGGGTGAGGTGCGAGGTGCGAGGGGCGAGGGGTGAAGAATCAGGCGTGAGGCGTGAGGCGAGAGGTGAAAAATCAGGTACGAGGCACGAGGTGCGAGGCACGAGGGCTAAAGATTCGGGCGCGAGATGAGAAGTGTTGGTGCGCGGTTCTTCACAGTTGCTGTGTTCTTCTTTTGAATTCCTCGCACCTCGCACCTCGTCCCTCGCGCCTGAGCCGTATTGCGGCTCTTGATCTTTCCTCGCACCTCGCACCTCGCACCTCGTCCCTGAGGAGGCGAAGCGCCAGCGCAGTCCTTCCTCGACCAGTTGCCGCAGATATTGCGAAGGCGTTACGCCGGCGGGGACGATCTCCTGCGGATATTCGTAGCGCAGGCTGTCGAGAGAGAAATCGCAGCGCGCGGCGATGCGCAGCGTTTCTGCGAGCAGTTCCCGCGGATAGATGCGCTCCAGCGTCTCGCGCCGGCGCAGGTGGCGCTCGCCGCTCGGTAGCAGCGCGCGCCCGGCCTGGGCCACCGGCACGCCGAGCCGGATTGCGCTCAGCGTGTCCTGCAGCGCGCGGCGGCTGCGCACGTGCATGTGCACGTCGCCGCTGGCGGTGAGCGGCAGCCCGGTCTGCCTGCCCAGGCGCTGCAGGGTTTCGAGCCGGTCCCAGTCGCCGCCGCGGGCCAGCAGCTCGGCGGCGATCCAGGTGCGGCCGGGGAAACGCTCCGCAAGCCAACGGGCATCTTCGGGCTGCGGTTGCGCCGGCGGCAGCCAGAGGGCGAGACAGTGTTCCAGTCCCTTGTCGAGATCGCTGCGGGAGAGGCGGTATTCGCCTTTCTCGGCGTTTCTCCTGCCACGGGTGATCAACTCCGAAAGATTGCCGTAGCCTTCGCGATTCTGCGCCAGCAGTACCACGCGCAGACGGTTTTCACATTCGATTTCGTTTTTCTTTGCGCCCTTTGCGCCTTTGCGTCGAGGTTTAGGGTTTTGGCTCGAACCTTGTTCCCCGTCTCCCAGCAGGATCTCGGTGCCGATGATGAGCTTGAGGTTGTGCTCCTTCGCCGCGACATGCGCCCGCACCACGCCCGCAAGAGAACATTCGTCGGTGATCGCGAGCGCCTGGTAGCCGAGTCGCGCGGCACGTTCCACCAGCTCCTCGGCGTGCGAAGCGCCGCGCAGGAAAGTGAAGTTGGAGATGCAGTGCAGTTCGGCGTAAGCCTGCGGCATGGTCGTTACCGAACAGCAGGTTCGTTTTGCTCAACAGTAATTGGTCTGGTTGTCAGGCAAACAGGCCATGCAGGAACCAGTTCTTCTGATCGTTGCGTTCCCTGAAGATCCACAGCTTTACTCCTGAATCATCGCGCGCGACGAAGTAGTCGCGCGTCACGTCGAAGTCGTCCCACCAGCCGGATTCGATGCGCTCCGGCCCGTCGAGCAGCGTGAGCGGCCCGTCTGCTTGAGGAAGCAGGTCGTTGGCTTTTAGCGGCAGCGGCCGGGCGAGCAGCCACAGCGGGCGGTAAAGATCGCAATCGCCGTCCTGCGCTTTCCCAGCGGGCACGCGACGCAGCGCAAGCTCCGGACGGTGGTCGGGGAACATGCCCAGGCCGTATACCGCATCCGCGCCAAGGCGCGCGCGCAGATGCTCGATGACGCGCCAGCGGTCTTCCGCGGCCGGGCGCTGGTCCGCAAACAGCGAGCGGTTGTGCGAACCGAGCGGCCGGGTTTCCGTAGCGATCAGCCGGATGGTTTCGACCGGGGCGGGCAGCTCGACGGTGGTAAGTTTCTCGCGCAGCAGCGTGATGAGATGACCGGCGTCGCGGTTCGCTGCCGACAATCCGACCGCGACCCGGGTGGCACTGCGATCCGCGTGTTCGAGATCGAATCGCAGTTGCGTCACGCCGGCCTGCTTCATGGCGAGATAACCGGCGAGTTCGAGGATCAGGCGCTTGGCGGCGAACAGCAGCGGCTCGGTTTCCTGCACCGGTGCGGGCAGCTCGAGCGCGGCCGCATAACGTGCGGGCGGGATGAAAGACGGGCGCGGATCGGGAAGGTGTCCGAGCGCGCAGTCAATCTCGTCGAGCAGCCGCTGGCCGAAGCGGCGCGCCAGCCCGTCACGCGGAAGGGCCAGATAATCCCTGACGGTATGCACGCCCATTCCCGCGAGCGTGGCGATGGTGTCCGCGGGCTGGTCGAGGAGCCGCAGGCGCAACGGCGCCAGCGCGCGCCGCAATTCGTGACGGTCGCCGACGCAAGTGGCGATGCCGGCGCGGGAGAGCAGCAGTGCGCCGGTGGCGGTGGGCGCGACGGCAACCACAGCGTGATAGCCCAGCTCCCGGAGATTGGCGCGGATGCGCCCGCCAAGCTGGCGCAGTCCGCCGAACAGCCTGAGGCAGCCGCCGATTTCGAGCAGCACTTCGTTTCCGGAAGCGATGCTCACCGTGGGCGTGAACTGTCCCGCCCACAGCGCCACGCCCTTGAGCGCTTGCGCTTCTTTTTCCGGGTCGCGGGTGAAAAGATGCAGTCCGGCGGCGAGCGCGAACGCCGCCGATACCAGCATGCCCGGCCGGATGCCGAGCCCGGTAGCAGCGTCGTTGCACGACAGCACGCGCGGGCGATGACTCTCGTCCTGTATCACCAGCGGGCCGGGCGCGACTGTCCCGCGCAATCGTAGTTGCAGAGACAAGTCGGAAAGATGGACGGCGGCCCACAGCATGGACGTCTTTCAAGATCAAAAGCGTTGACGCAGAGGACGCAGAGAAAGGCAAGAAAGGACGCAGAGAAAAGCTAAAGAAATAAATTTTCAGTCGAAAGTTGTATTTCCTTGCAGTTTCCGGCCATGCACTCAATTTGCTTTGCGAACTCTTTTTTTACTCTGCGCCTCTGCGTTGAGATTTTTCTTCGTTAAGCGCCGGTATGCGCAAGCGGTTGCCGGAACCGGGAAACGGGCATCGGCGCGGCTGCACGATTGCGCTCGACGTCGAGCAGCAGCATCGGCACCCGGCCGCTGCCGCGGCGCTTGACGATGCGCACCGCAAGCCGGTTCTGCCGCGTGCCGAGCTGCATGCGCAGCGGCGCGGGAGAAGAAGGCGCGGCGCGCGCAGCCGCGCCGAACATCGCCCCGAAACTGCCGCCTTCCTCGGCGGCGAGCTGCAGCCGGCGCAGGCTGCGTTCGTTGATCGCGGCGGGCCATGCCAGCACCGCGGAGCAGTTGCCGGCACGCAGCCCTTGCTCCGCCGCCCACAGCGTGTCCTTGTCCGAGCGCGTGTCCACCACGATCAGCTTCGAGAG
>CAZYTR010000118.1:0-4187 GCA_964650365.1 uncultured Alcaligenaceae bacterium
GGTACAACTGCGGCACCGGTCAACGCGGCAATCCGGGACAGAGCTGTGATCGTCGCCGCCGGGACGCCGAAAAACGGGACGAAGATCGATTCTCGCGGACCGAAGTCCATGTCGGGAAGAAAGAAAAGCGGCAGCCCTTCCTTCAACTCCCGGATCACCGGCCTGATCCCATCCTGGCGCGAAACCAGCCGGATCGGACGAAAACGGGCGCGCCTGCCGACCAGGAAGCGGTTGAACACCGGGTTCTTTTGCTGGCTGTACATCGACACTGCGTCGCGTTCGATGGAAAGCCGGATGGCGAGTATGTCGAGGCCGACGAAGTGCGGCGCGAACACGATCACCGGCATGTCCCTGAAGCGGTCGAAATGCTCCCAGCCCTCGATCGTCGCCAGCCTGCGCACTCGCTCGGCGCCGGACCACCACGCGATCGTATTTTCCGCGAGTGCGCGCCCCAGCGCCGCGAAGTGGCGGCGCCGAAGCTGCCGGCGTTCGGGTTCCGGCAGGTCCGGAAAGCACAGGCGAAGATTGGTTTCCACCACGTTGCGACGCGCACGCCCCAGCCGCATCAGCAGTAGCCCCATCCCTGTTCCGGCCGCGACGAGGAATCGGGCCGGAAGAAAATGCAGCAGCCAGAACACGCCAATGGCAAAGCGGGTCAGCATCAGCCCTGCGCGCCTTTCGCAGCGGCGCCTACGTTGGGAGGCGGGGCACCGGCCGGCGCCTTATATCGGTTGTAGCTCCACAGGTACTGCGCGGGGCAGACGCGGACCCGCTGCTCGATCGCCGCATTGAGACGACGCACGCCTTGCTGGCCCGACAGGTCAGCTTCCACGAGCGTGAAATCGAGCGAATAACCACGACCCTTCGGCAGCCGTTCCACGGCGAACATGATGACTGCTGCGCCGGTGGCCTCGACGAGCCGCCCAACCAGGGTCATCGTAAACGCAGGACGCCCGAAGAATTCCGCCCACTCGCCTTCGCCGACAGCGGGCACCTGATCGGGCAGGATGCCGACCGTTTCGTTGCGCCGGAGCGCCTTGAGCAGTCGGCGAACACCCATGAGGCTGGCCGGTGCCAGGTGCACGCTGTCGCGGCCGCGCCCGGCTTCGATGAGTGGCTGCAAGCTTTGCATCTTCGGCGGCCGGTACAGCGCGGTGAACGGATTGCGCTGTGCCAGCCACAAGGCGGCAAGGTCGAAGCAGCCGAGATGCGGCGACAGGTAGATGATCCCCTTGCCGCGCCGTTCCGCGTCCTCGACCAGCGATAGCGACTGAACGGACACGACCAGCTTGCGCGACTCAGACACGGGACGAAACCACACGGGTATCAACTCGGTTCCAGCCTTGCCGGATTCGGCAATGTTCTCGTGGAGCAGGCGCTGGTATTCGGCTTCATCGCGCCAGACGCCGCTTTGCAGCAGGTTCTCGCGCAGACGCGAGGCGTACGAGGGAGACAGGATATAGACGATCCAACCGATAGCAGCACCTGCCGCGTGAATCCAGGACAGCGGCGCTCGGGCAAGCAGCCGCATCAAGCCGATGAGCATGAACTTACTCGGATTCTCGCTTTGTTCTTTTGACGTGTTTTTGTTATCCTGACCAACTTCCCGGATCGATTGCAAAGCTTACGAATGAGCGATTTTCTGTTTACCTCCGAGTCGGTATCCGAAGGTCATCCCGACAAAGTCGCCGACCAGATTTCCGACGCGGTTCTGGATGCCATCTTAACCCAGGACAAGTATGCCCGCGTTGCGGCAGAGACGCTGGTCAATACCGGTCTGGTGGTGATGGCCGGCGAAATCACCACCAACGCGGTGGTGGATTTTCAGCAGGTTGCGCGCGAAACCATCAAGCGCATCGGCTACGACAACACCGACTACGGCATCGACTACAAGGGTTGCGCGGTGCTGGTGGCGTACGACAAGCAGTCACCAGACATCGCGCAAGGCGTCGATGGCCGTGGGCTCGACCCCGAACAGGGGGCCGGCGACCAGGGATTGATGTTCGGTTACGCCTGCGACGAGACCCCGGTGCTGATGCCGCTAGCGATTCATCTCGCGCACCGACTGGTGGAGCGCCAGTCGGAGTTGCGCCGCGACGGCCGCCTGCCATGGCTGCGACCCGACGCCAAATCGCAGGTGACGATCCGCTACGTGAATGGCAAACCCGACTCGATCGATACGGTGGTGCTGTCCACGCAACATGCTCCCGAGATGCAGCACAAGCAGATCGAGGAGGCGGTGATCGAGAACATCATCAAGCCGGTGCTGCCGAAGGCCATGATCAAGGGCAACGTGCGTTACCTGGTCAATCCTACGGGCAAATTCGTCATCGGCGGCCCGCACGGCGATTGCGGTCTCACCGGACGCAAAATCATCGTGGACACTTATGGCGGTGCCGCTCACCACGGCGGCGGCGCCTTTTCCGGCAAGGATCCTTCCAAGGTCGACCGCTCGGCGGCCTATGCGGCGCGTTACGTGGCCAAGAACATCGTCGCGGCGGGGCTGGCCAGCAAATGCGAAGTTCAGGTGTCCTATGCAATCGGCGTGGCGAAACCTACCAGCGTGACGGTGACCACCTTCGGCACCGGAAAAATTTCAGACGAGAAGATCGGCCAATTGATTGCCAAGCATTTCGACCTGCGTCCCAGAGGGATCATCCAGATGCTCGATTTGCTGCGCCCGATCTACGAAAAGACCGCCGCCTACGGGCATTTCGGTCGGGATGAACCGGAATTTACTTGGGAGAATCTGGACAAGGTCGAAGCGTTAAAGTTGGACGCTGGTTTCAAGCAGACTGCAGCGGCCTGACGGCCACATCAGGAGCGTTGACGCAAAGGAAAACCTGAATAGGCGAGAGGATGTTCGGGCGGCCGGGTTTCCGTGCACAGCGATTGCAATGAGAGGCTGCCCATGGAAAAAGGAGAATCCGTGACCTGGTTATCCCTTCATTAGCCCTTCTTGGTTTCCTTTGCGCCCTTTGCGTCAACGCTTGTGTAGCGGCCCAAAGGGCCGCTTTTCAGGAAGCCCCCGCCAGCCTATAATTTGTCCCTGCTGAGGAGCGTTGCGACCCGCCCCACGAGGACAGGCCAGGCTCAGCAAAGAAATAACGGCGCTCACAAACCTTTGATTGGTTTGGAGCACCGTTGTCATTTCGGCGCTCCGTTTTGACTAGGAGAGTGTCGATGTCTGCCGTTCCGAATTCCATAAAATCCGCCGATTTCCACGTCGCCGACCTGTCGCTCGCCGATTGGGGCCGCAAGGAAATCCGCATTGCCGAAACGGAGATGCCCGGGCTGATGGCGATCCGCGAGGAGTACGCCTCGACCCAGCCGCTGCGCGGGGCGCGCGTTACCGGCTCGCTGCACATGACCATACAGACCGCGGTGCTGATCGAGACGCTGCAGGCGCTCGGTGCCCGGGTGCGCTGGGCCTCGTGCAACATTTACTCGACCCAGGACCACGCGGCCGCGGCCATCGCCACCACCGGCACGCCGGTGTTTGCATACAAGGGCGAATCACTGGCGGAATACTGGGACTACACCCACCGCATTTTCGAATGGCCGGACGGTGGTTTTTCGAACATGATCCTCGACGACGGCGGCGACGCGACGCTGCTTCTGCACCTGGGCACGCGCGCCGAGAGCGATTCGTCGGTGCTGAAGAATCCGGGCAGCGAGGAAGAGACCTTCCTGTTCGCCGCCATCAAGGCCAGGCTCGCTCGTGACCCAAAGTGGTACTCCACGCGGCTCGCGCACATCAAGGGCGTGACCGAGGAGACCACCACCGGCGTCAAGCGCCTGTACCAGATGGCCAAGGACGGGTTGCTCAGGTTCCCGGCAATCAACGTCAACGACTCGGTCACCAAGTCCAAGTTCGACAATCTCTACGGCTGCCGGGAGTCGCTGGTTGACGGCATCAAACGCGCCACCGACGTCATGATCGCCGGCAAGATCGCGGTGGTCGCGGGCTACGGCGACGTGGGCAAGGGCTCGGCGCAGGCGTTGCGCGCGCTTTCGGCGCAGGTGTGGGTGACGGAAATCGACCCGATCTGCGCGCTGCAGGCGGCGATGGAAGGCTATCGCGTGGTGACCATGGACTACGCGGCGGACAAGGCCGACATCTTCGTCACTGCCACCGGCAATTTCCACGTGATCACTCATGATCACGTGAAAAAGATGAAGGACCA
>CAZYTR010000119.1:0-1586 GCA_964650365.1 uncultured Alcaligenaceae bacterium
CGTCAGCTTCAGCGGCTTGTTGGGCGGCGCGCTGGCCGCTCAAGCCTTCGCAAAGCCACGGCCTGCGCCCCTTGTAGTGCAGCGCCGGGAGCCGTTCTCCGACGCTCTGCCGTCAGCGGGCGACGGGCCGTGTGAGTCCGATCTGCTCGTCGATCGCAACGATCAGACCATTGCGAACCGTCAGGAATGCGGTCACGTCCATGCCGATGCGGGTACCGGGAGCGAACGGAAACCCGTCTGCGGTCACCGTGGCGGACCAGCGATAGCGCATCGCGGCTCGCTCGCCCGCCGCGACGAGATCGAGAAGTTCGGCGCGGCGATCGACCATGATGGATTGCGAGAGCTTCATAGCCTCTCGCAGCGCGGCGAGGCTGCCGCTCCGTCCGTCGGGTGCCAGGCCGCTGGGAGACTCGGTCCAAGCGCAGTCCTCGGCGTAGAGGTCCATGACGCGACCCGACCCGTAGAAGTCCGGCGTGCCGTCGTTGTAGAGATCGATCCATCGCCGCGCGATGGCCTCGGCTTCGCTCATGCCGTCTCCTCGCACCGCCCTGGGACGGGGAAGTGTAGGGCCTTGGAAGGAGTCGGAGCAGTCCAGGCGGCCGCGTCGGTGACGAAGCGGCGCAACGGTAGCCGTGAAGGGCTCACTGGAGTCTGTCGCCTTCTTCGCGCCGCCCAACGCCAGGCGTGAGCTGCGGCTGGAAGCGGGAGCGAGGGACGAGCGGACGCTGTAAGCCGTCAGCTCCACGCCCTTGTTGGGCGCCACTCATGGTGTCTTCCGCTGCCCACGATAATCCATCCCCGAAATCTGCCCCAGAATCCCGTCGGGATCGCGAAAGTAGAGTTCCTCGCCCCGATAGACGGTTGGCGTGGATTCCGGGAAATCGCTCCGCAGTTTCTCGAGAGCCGCGTCGATGGCGAAGTGCTCCACACCGACGCAAAAGTGGTGCACCCGCGGCTCCCCGCGCTCGTAGAATGAGATGTAGCCGTCCGGGAGGTCCAGAGTGGCACTTGCGACTTTCCCCCTCTGTTCCGTTGCAATCGATCCACAGGAGAGCGTGCCACCGAGCAGCCGGGAATAAAACGCCTGCGATCTATCAACGTCGGTCACGCTGAGCGTCACGTGATTCAGCGATCGACCGCGAAAGGTGGAAGGGGGTGACGTGTCGGCCTGCGCATGAGCCACCATGCTAAGTGGTGCCATAGCAGCGAGCAGCCCGTGAATCAATTGCTGTCGGTTCAGCGTGCCGTTCTCGAACAGCGTGACAAGATTCTCAACGGAGTCTTGCATACATTCCCCTTGGTGGTTTGCATACTGCCATCACAACTGCGCCGCCCAACGGATCACGGCTCACCTGCCGCCTGCCCGTGAATCTACGATGCCACAACCGTCAGCCGCCGCCCGCGCGCCACCGAGCGGCAGGCGGTCAGGTGCAGCCGTTTGTTGGACGGCGGCCTTCACCTTGCCGGCAGTTGCGATCGCGTGGCCACGTCTCGGACCTGCAGCGCGATGAAGGAGAACAGAAGAATGTTTGCGCTGAACAGGACAGAAGGAACGTACCAATCGAGGTTCGAGAGCGAGGCCGCGA
>CAZYTR010000120.1:0-1735 GCA_964650365.1 uncultured Alcaligenaceae bacterium
CCTGGACGTTCTTCTCCAAAGCCACGATACGCGCCAGCAGGCTCTTGATGTAATCGGTGCTGGTGAGCCGCCCCGAGCGGATGCGCTGTGCGGCTTCGCGCAGGCTGAGTTTGTATAGGTCTGTCATGATTTTTCACCGCAAAGACGCAAAGAACGCAAAGAAGAACTTAACTGGGCAAAAATCTGATCAGCGCAGAACGGCACATCGAAGCGTACGGACCATGTATCAACGAAAAGTCCAGAGCTTTTGTTCTTCCGACCATTCATGCTTTTCTAGATTTTCTTTGCGTTCTTTGCGTCTTTGCGGTGAAAACGTTTACGCCTTGGTGTACTTGCGGTAGTCCGGGTTGAGCAGGTTAGGCGGCACGCCGCCGGTGAGTGCTGCAACGCAGTTCTGCGCCGCGAGCATTGCCATGGCCTGCCGGGTGGGTTCGGTGGCGCTGGCGATGTGCGGCGTGAGCACGACATTGGTCAGTTCAAACAGCGCCGGATTTACCACTGGCTCGTTTTCATAGACATCGAGGCCCGCGGACCAGATGCGCGCCTCTTTCAGCGCATCTGCCAGCGCCGCGTCGTCGACTATTCCGCCGCGCGCCATGTTGATCAGCACCGCCGAGACCTTCATCTTAGCGAGCTCCGCCTTGCCGATGTAATGGTGTGTCTCCGGCATGTAAGGCAGAATCAGGATGACGATGTCCGACTGCCGCAGCAGATCGTCCTTACTGGCGTAGGTGGCCTGGAGCGCGTCCTCGATTTTCCGGTCGGCGCGGCTGATGTCCGTGTATAGCAGCTTGGTGTCGAATCCGCGCAGGCGCTTGGCGATTGCCTGGCCTATCCTGCCGAAACCGCATACCCCTACCGTGGCGTGGTGCAAGTCGTGTCCCAGCAGCTGCTTGAGGTGCGAGCCCTTCCATTGTTTCGCCCGCACCATGCGCTCTCCTTCGCTCAGCCGGCGCACCGTCGCGAGCGTCAGGCAGAGCGCCATGTCGGCAACGCTGTCGGTGAGCACGCCTGGGGTATTGGTGGCAATCACCCCATGCCGCGTGCAAGCGTCCAGGTCGATGTGATTGAAACCCACGCTCACGCTGCACACTGCTTTCAAGCCCGGGCAGCGCGACAGAAACTCATCGTCAATGCGATCCGAGGTCGTAATGACGGCGGCATCCATGCCTTGAAGCCGCTCGATAATCGCTTCACGGCTGAAGCTCTCATTTGCCTGGTTCGAGGTCACATCGAAACTCTTGGCGAGGAATTCGATGGTTTCGTCGAATACCTCCCGGGTAACCAGAATCTTGGGTTTCATCGTTCTGCCCTCTTATTTTTCACGTTGCAGTCTGCAATTCTACTGGTAAAGCACGCGCGGCAGCCACATGCCGATCTGCGGGAACGCATACAGCAGCACCATCGCCAGGATCTGGATGCCCATGAACGGCATCATGCCGTGGAAGATCTGGCCCAGCGTTACATGCGGTGGCGCCACGCCTTTCAGATAGAAGGCCGCCATGGCCACCGGCGGCGACAGGAAGGCAGCCTGCAGGTTCAGCGCCACCAGCAGTCCGAAAAACAGCGGGTCGATGCCGAAGTGTCCCAGCAACGGCAGGAATATGGGCACGAAGATGACGATGATCTCGGTCCACTCCAGCGGCCAGCCCAACAGGAAGATCACCAGTTGCGACAGGATCAGGAACTCGATCGGCGACAGCTCCAGCGCCGTCACCCAGCCTTCCAGAAGGCC
>CAZYTR010000121.1:0-2022 GCA_964650365.1 uncultured Alcaligenaceae bacterium
GTCTTCATTATTTTCTCCTGTGCTGCAGCGGCTCGCTCTTCATCCGTGGCGTCCATCGACGTTTCCCTTCGTGAGTGGGACTGCCGAACGACCTCAACCCACTTTGATCGCCCGCACCTCCGCGGCGCGCTCATCGACCGGGATTATCGGCAATTCGCCTTTGTTCTTGACCGGCAGGCTGCGCAGGTGATCCATGATCGCCTGCCATTCCTTGATCTCGTGGGCAGCGGCTTTCCCAGATCCCATGGCAACACTGCCCTTGTCCACGGTGCCCGGCGGCGACATTAGTTGGGCCGAGCTGCTACGAGGGTCATCGAGCGCCTCGACTCTCGATGTCAGTGGCTGGCCATTCTTGTTCTTGGGAACCAACGGCAGTTTGCCCTTGGTGTACTTGGGGATACCCACGAGGATCGTACCAAGCATCAGCGGACATGTGAGGCTGTACAGGCACTCGTCCTTGCCGCTGATGTCGATTGCCTTGTAGCCGCGGTCGATGTCTCCCAGCTCGATGGCCGTGACAACGTCGAACATCGGGCGCGACTTGTCGTAGCGGAACCGCATGCCGGAAGCGCGCGGGAAATATTCGCCAGGGTGCGCCGCGTTGTCCACCAGAAAAAATTCCAGCAGATTCTTTAATTCAACGCCCGTGAACCAACCGGTCACCAGCGCGCTGCCCGCCGTGGGATCGACGACACCGGCGCCGAGCGGCGCCACGGCGAACACGTCGTAGACGGTTTGCACGCCCGTCTTCCCACGGGTCAGGCTGGCGCGCATCATGCCGTTGACGCTGAAACCGATGTCCGCTTTGGTAGCATTGCTGTAGGCATCTGTGCAGAGGTTGGCGAGCAGCGTGCCGGCGGTGATGTCGGTAAAGGTGTTGGGCAGATCCTGGGGCGCAATCGCTAGCGGCTGATCGATGCTGTAACCGCGCGACGCGAACACGGCCGCGGTGACCGACTTCTTGAGGTTGTCGATCTCGTCGGCAATGGCGCGGTCGCCGGCGATGCTGTCGTCGATCGGGTGGAGCTGGTAGGACTCGACCGTCAGATTGCTGCCGTCGAGCGAGATCACCAGTTCGCCGAGGTTCTCTCCGTTCTTGCCGGCCTGGACCACGGGAGTGTGGCCGTTGACGATGATCGCCTCGCGAAGCAAGGTGTGGCTGTGGCCGCCGATCACCACATCTATGCCCGGCACCGCCTTGGCAAGGCGCACGTCGTCGCCGTCGGTGTGGCGCCCGTCAGTGCCTTTTTCCAGGCCGCCGTGGCTGAGCGCGATGACCACATCCACCTTCTCCGTCTCGCGCAGGATCTTCACCATCTCTTTGGCGGCTTCAATGCCATCGGAGAAGGTTATCGCACCGCCGCTGGTGTAGATGATCGCCTCCTTGCCGAGCACTCCGAAGATGCCGAAGCGCATGCCGCCGCGCTCGATCACGAGATGGCGGTGGATCACGCCCTCGCGGACCAGGCGCTGGAGGTCAGCCAGCGTTTTGCCTTCCCCGGTGTAGTGGGTATTCGAGGCGACCACCGCCGGAACCCGACCGGCTTTGGCAGCCGCGTCTATGGATCTGACCAGGCCTTCGGGACCGAGGTCGAACTCGTGGTTGCCGAAAGTGGTGGCGTCATAACCCATCAGGAACATGATTTGCAGTTCGCAGCCGGTTTCGCGGGTGGCGGCGCCAAAGGGAGTCCCCATGCTGTAATCACCGGCGCACAGCACCAACACCGGACCCTGATCCTGGCGTGTCTGCTTCCTCTGCGCGATCAACGTTGCCTGACGGGCGTAACCGCCAAGGGTCTCGTCGTCGTTAAGCGTAAACGGTGTGTAGTCCGCGGCCGGACCCAAGCCGATGAAGGCCGAATGCATGTCGTTGGTGTGCAAAATAGTAAAGGTCTTCTTCATTGATTGCTTCCTCTTTCTCACTCGTCGCCGTTCCTTCTTTACAGGAGGCAACAGAGGAAACAGAGCCTTCTTCAAAATCAATCTCTGTTCGCTCCGTTTCCCCTGTTAAATTGAATTTAT
>CAZYTR010000122.1:0-2083 GCA_964650365.1 uncultured Alcaligenaceae bacterium
TGTCGTGGCGACCGGCCTGTCACTGCCCGGCGCAACCATCCTGACGCTTGCCGGGGGGGCCGTCTTCGGCCTGCTATGGGGCACGTTGATCGTCTCATTCGCTTCCAGTATCGGCGCAACGCTCGCATTCCTCGTCTCGCGCTTCCTGCTGCGCGACCCGGTGCAGGCGAACTTCGGCGACAATCTGAAGGCGATCAACGCCGGCATCGACAGGGACGGCGCGTTCTATCTGTTCACCTTGCGCCTGGTCCCGGCCTTCCCCTTCTTCGTCATCAACCTGGTGATGGGGCTCACCTCCATCAAGACCCGGACCTTCTACTGGGTAAGCCAGCTCGGAATGCTCGCGGGCACGGTCGTGTACGTGAATGCCGGCACCCAGATCGCGCAGATCGAATCGGCGGCCGGGATTCTTTCGCCGGCACTGATCGCCTCGTTCACGCTGCTCGGCATCTTTCCGCTGATTGCGAAGAAGACCGTTGCCATGATCAAGGCGCGCAAGGTGTATTCGCGGTTCACGCGTCCGCGCAGGTTCGATCGCAACGTCATCGTCATCGGCGCCGGCTCCGCGGGGCTGGTTTCGGCTTACATCGCCGCCGCGGTGAAGGCAAAGGTGACACTGATAGAGAAGCACCGCATGGGCGGCGATTGCCTCAATACCGGCTGCGTGCCCTCCAAGGCGCTGATCCGTTCTGCGAAGTTGCTGTCGCATATCAGGCGCGCGCGGGAATTCGGGGTGCAGGAGGCCAGGGCGGATTTCCAGTTCGCCGATGCGATGGAACGCGTGCAGCGGGTGATCGAGGCCATCGAGCCGCACGATTCCGTCGAGCGTTACACCAGCCTGGGCGTGGAGTGCATCAAGGGCGAGGCAAAAATAGTCTCGCCGTGGGAAGTGCAGGTCAACGGCAAGACACTCACCACACGCTCGATCGTGATCGCCGCTGGCGCCCGCCCCTTCGTGCCGCCGATCCCCGGGGTCGAAAAGGCCGGTTATCTCACTTCGGATACGGTCTGGGGCCTGCGCAAACTCCCCGCGCGGTTGTTAGTGCTCGGAGGCGGTCCGATCGGATGCGAGCTGGCGCAATGTTTCGCCCGCCTGGGCTCGAAGGTCACCCAAGTCGAAATGCTGCCGCGGATCATGCTTCGCGAAGACCCCGAGATTTCCGAAATGGTGCTGGCCCGCTTTCGCGAAGAAGGCATCGACGTGCGGCTCGAGCACAAGGCCAAACAGTTCCTGATCGAGAACGGCGAGAAGACGCTGATCTGCGAGCACAAAGGCTTGGATGTGCGCATCCCGTTCGACGAAGTGCTGGTGGCGGTGGGGCGAATCGCCAACACCGCGGGCTACGGACTGGAAGAACTGGGCATCCCCGTGACCCGGAGCCGCACGGTTGAGACCAACGAATTCCTGCAGACGCTCTTCCCGAACATCTACGCCTGTGGCGATGTCGCCGGACCCTTCCAGTTCACCCATACGGCGGCGCACCAGGCCTGGTACGCGGCGGTCAACGCGCTGTTCGGCGGCGTGAAGAAGTTCCGCGCCGATTATTCGGTTATCCCATGGGCCACGTTCACAGAACCGGAAGTGGCGCGCGTGGGATTGAACGAACTCGAGGCAAAGGAAAAGGGCATTCCCTACGAAGTGACCAGGTACGGCATCGACGAGCTGGACCGCGCGATCACCGACAGTGAGGCCCACGGCCTGGTCAAGGTATTGACCGTGCCCGGCAAGGACAGAATCCTCGGCGTGACCATCGCCGGCGAGCACGCCGGCGATCTGATCGCCGAGTACATCCTGGCCATGCGTCACGGTATCGGGCTGAACAAGATACTCGGCACCATCCACATTTATCCGACGCTGTCCGAGGCCAACAAGTACGCCGCAGGCAACTGGAAGCGCGCGCACGCGCCGCAGAATGTCCTGAAGTGGGTGGAGCGCTATCACAGGTGGATGAGAGGGTAAATTCCGTGAATGCCGTGAATATCGTGAATGTCGGAAATGCCGTGACTGCGTGACGACGTAAAGAATCAAAGCCCGGAAGTGTTACGACATGCACGATATTCACGGCATTCACGACATTCACGA
>CAZYTR010000123.1:0-2752 GCA_964650365.1 uncultured Alcaligenaceae bacterium
ATTTCACCCCCATCCCAACCTTCCCCCATCAAGGAGGAAGGAGTATTTAGTGCGGCACTATTCATGTCGCAATGTATAGAAGGGGGAGAGATGGGGCAGCGTTACGCCGAGTTCTATCGCCGTTCGATGGTGGAACGTGAAGCGTTCTGGGCCGAACAGGCGCGCCTGATCCACTGGCACCGGCCGTTCGGTCGTGTCCTCGACTACAGCCGTCCGCCGTTTGCGAAATGGTTCGTCGGCGGACTGACCAATCTCTGCCATAACGCGCTGGACCGGCATCTCGCCACGCGCGGCGACCAGAAAGCGCTGATTTACATCTCCACGGAAACCGGCCAGGAACGCGCCTACAGTTACCGCGAGCTGCATATGGAGGTGAACCGCTTCGCCGCGGTGCTGCAGAGCCTCGGCGCGGGGAAGGGCGATCGCGTGCTGATCTACATGCCGATGATCGCCGAAGCGATTTTCGCGATGCTGGCGTGCGCGCGTATCGGCGCCATCCACTCGGTGGTGTTCGGCGGCTTTGCATCTGCGAGCCTGGCGACACGCATCGACGATGCGTGGCCAAAACTGATGGTGATAGCGGACGCCGGAATGCGTGGCGGCAAGGCAATTCCCTACAAGCACCTGGTGGACGAGGCGATTCGGTTGTCGGCGACACCGCCGACGAAAGTCGTGGTCGTCAACCGCGGCATCGACAAGGAAATGACGCTTACCCCAGGGCGCGATCTGGATTACGCCACGCTCGCGAGGCAGCATCCGAACCCCGACGTGCCGGTTACCTGGCTCGAGTCGAGCGAACCGAATTACATCCTCTATACTTCGGGAACCACCGGCAAGCCCAAGGGCGTGCAGCGCGACACCGGCGGGCATGGCGTGGCGCTGGCCGCGTCGATGCAGCATATTTTCTGCGGCGAGCCTGGCGAGACCATGTTCACGACCTCGGACATCGGCTGGGTAGTGGGTCACTCCTATATCGTCTATGCGCCGCTACTTCGCGGAATGACGACCATCGTGTACGAGGGCCTGCCGATCCGCCCGGACCCGGGCATCTGGTGGAAGATCGTGCAGGACCACAAGGTGCGCGTGATGTTTTCCTCGCCGACCGGAATACGCGTGTTGAAGAAACAGGATCCCGCCTATCTCAGGAAGTACGACATTTCGTCACTCAAACACCTGTTCCTGGCCGGCGAACCGCTGGACGAGCCGACCCATCGGTGGATTTCCGAGGGGCTCGGCAAGCCCGTCATCGACCACTACTGGCAGACCGAGACCGGCTGGCCGATCCTGACCGCGGTTCCGGGCGTGGAGCAGACGCCGCTGAAATTCGGCAGCCCGAGTTTCCCGGCGTACGGCTACGACCTGAAGTTGCTGCGCGAGACCGATGCGTCCGAGGCGGGCGCGGACGAGAAAGGTGTGGTGGTAATCGCGCCGCCGCTGCCGCCGGGATGCCTATCCACCGTATGGGGCGACGACGAGCGCTTCGTCCGCACCTACTTCGGTACTTTCAAATCGAAGATGGTGTATGCGACCTTCGACTGGGGAATCCGCGACAAGGACGGCTATTACTTCATCCTCGGGCGCACCGACGATGTCATCAACGTAGCGGGACATCGCCTGGGCACCCGCGAGATCGAGGAAGCGGTGCAGGCGCATCCGAACATCGCGGAAGTTGCGGTGGTGGGCGTGACTGACCAATTGAAGGGCCAAGTCCCGCTGGCGTTCGCCGTGGTGAAGGATGCGGCCACGATCGCTACTCCGGAACTGCGCGCGGCACAGGAGAAGGAAGTAATGGCGACCGTGAACGCGCAGATCGGCGCAATTGCCCGTCCGGCGCGCGTGCATTTCGTCACCTTGTTGCCGAAAACCCGCTCCGGAAAACTGCTCCGGCGCAGCATCCAGGCACTGGCCGAAGGACGCGACCCGGGCGACCTGACCACGCTCGAAGACCCGAGCGCACTGGATCAGATCCGCGACGCAGTTGAAGCCGGTTAGGGCGCCAGTATGAATTCAAAAGAACGGGGCAGAAAACGCAGCCCCGAAAATGCTTCCTACGCTACCGAATGGCCGCGCAATCTTTGACACCACAGTGACCCTCCAGTATTCTTCGCGCCTCCCGTAATTCACGGGAGCAATCGCCATGCGGAGAGGTGGATGAGTGGTTTAAGTCGCACGCCTGGAAAGCGTGTTTAGGTTAATAGCCTAACGAGGGTTCGAATCCCTCCCTCTCCGCCAATAAAAATGGACCCCTCGTGGGTCCTTTTTTATTGGCGGGACAGGAGGGCTCATTCGAACCCTCTGGTTCGTCAACGCGTTCGTGCCGAATCGATGTCAGGCCTTTTTCCAAACCAAATAGGCGCGGACTCGTTTAAGAAGCGGCAAGGGGTCAGGTCTTGTTTCTTGGAAGCGGCAAGTGGTCAGGTCTTGTTTCTTGCATCGATCTGCCGGTTAACGATGCAGCTCAGGTTGCCTCCTTGAGTTGCTCCAGGATCGCAGGGTTCTCCAGTGTCGATACATCCTGCGTGATTTCCTCGCCCTTGGCGATCGCGCGCAGCAGGCGGCGCATGATCTTGCCGGAGCGGGTTTTCGGCAGGTTGTCGCCGAAGCGGATTTCGTCGGGCTTGGCGATCGGTCCAATTTCCTGCGCGACCCAGTTGCGCAGTTCCTGTGCGATCTTCTTGGCGGCATCTCCTTGCGGACGCGCGCCCTTCAGAACCACGTACGCGACCACCGCCTCGCCCTTGATGTCGTGCGG
>CAZYTR010000124.1:0-8784 GCA_964650365.1 uncultured Alcaligenaceae bacterium
GGATTCGGCGCAGCGATGTTCTACATCGTCATTTACGTGCTGATGGCACTGGGCACTTTCGGCATGATCCTGCTGCTGTCGCGCCAGGGCTTCGAGGCGGAGAACCTGGAGGACTTCAAGGGGCTCAATCAACGCGACCCCTGGTACGCCTTCATCATGATGCTGCTGATGTTCTCGATGGCGGGCATCCCGCCCACCATGGGTTTCTGGGCCAAGCTATTCGTGCTCCAGGCGGTGCTGTCGGTGGGTTACCTCTGGCTCGCCGTGGTGGCCGTGCTGTTCTCGCTCATCGGAGCGTTCTACTATCTGCGCATCGTCAAACTGATGTACTTCGATGCGCCGACCGACGCGACACCGATTGACCCGCGCGCCGACGCCCGGATATTGATGTCGGCCAACGGCCTTGCGGTGCTGGCGTTCGGGTTGGCGCCGGGCTCGCTTCTGGACATATGCCAACGCGCACTACAGCTTTCCCTGTGAGTGCGGATTTCACTGAGAAGAAGATTTCCTCGCAGAAGGCCTACCGCGGCCGCCTGCTGCAGGTGAACGAGGACGAGGTGAGCTTGCCGGACGGGAGCCATGCCCGGCGCGAATACATCCTGCATCCCGGAGCCGCCTTGATCCTTCCGATCTTCGATGACGGTTCGGTGTTGCTCGAGCGCCAGTTCCGCTATCCCGTCGGAAGCCATTGCTACGAACTTCCCGCCGGCAAGCTCGAGCCAAATGAACAGCCGTTGGAAACGGCCAAGCGCGAGCTTCAGGAGGAGACGGGTTATGTGGCGGCGGAGTGGCGCGAGCTCGGCCGCCTGCATCCCTGCGTCGGGTACTCCAACGAAATCGTAGACTTCTTCCTGGCGCGCAAGCTCGAATTCAAGGGCGCACGACTTGACGAAGGCGAGTTTTTGGAGACGTTGAGGTTGCCGCTTGCAGAGGGACTGGACTGGGTTCGGCGCGGACGCATCAGCGACACGAAGACCATGCTCGGCCTGTTCTGGGCCGAGAAGATTCTCAGGGAAGACTGGTAGAAAACCCCGGCAGGATCAGGCGAGCTTGGCCGCCTGCTGCTCGGTGCCGATTGAGGCCGGGAAGGGCTGCGGGTGCCCGAACACGAAGCCCTGGCCGTAGCGCACGCCCATCTCGTTCAGGATATTCAACACTTCCTGGCTCTCGACCCACTCGGCGATCACCTGCTTGTTGAGTCCCCGTGCCACGTCGCACAATGCGCGCACGAACAAGCGATTGGCTTCGTCGCTTGCCAGACCGCGTACGAAGTTGCCGTCGATCTTCAGGTAGTCCACCTCGAAGCGCTTGAGGAAATAGAACGAGCTGAATCCCGCCCCGAAATCGTCGAGCGCAAAGCGGCAGCCCAGTTTCTTCATCTGCGAGATGAATTCCTGCGTGACGCCCACTTCCGCCATCGCCGCGGTTTCCGTGATCTCGAACACCAGTTGATCATGATCCACCGGCGCGGCTGCAAGCATGCCCTGGAAGCGCCGCACCCACTGCTGATCGGAGAGGCTTACCCGCGACAGATTCACGAAGTAGCGCAATTTCTGGCCGCGCATCTGCGGCTGCTTAAGAACCTCCAGGACCTTGGCCAGCACGCGAAGGTCGATTTCCTGGACCATGCCAAGCGACTCGGCCACTTCGATGAACTGTCCCGGCAGCACGATGTTGCCGCTGCGGTCGAGGATGCGCACCAGCACTTCGTGGTGAACGACTTCTTGATCGGGGAGTCTGACCACCGGCTGCGAGTAGAGCAACACGCGGTCCTCGTCCAGCACTTCGCGCAGTTCCCGCGCCCAGTGCACTCGCCTGTGGGTGCTGCGCACGTCGTCCGGATTCTGATCGTGCAGCACGAAGCGGTTGCGGCCGCTGTCCTTTGCCTGGTACATGGCGATGTCCACGTTGGCAAGCAGCGAGGCCACATCGTTGCCGTGGAACGGATAGGCCACCACACCGAGCGAGGCGGTCAGCGTCGCCAGACAGCCTTCGCCACCCAACCGGAACTTGTAGTGGCGCAGCGCCGTGAGCGCGCATTCGGCGACCTGCGCGGCCTCGGCGCGCAGGGCATCCGGCAGATGCAGCGCGAATTCGTCGCCGCCCAGGCGAAACACCGTCGCGTTTTCATCCTTCACCACGTCTTTGAGCAGTCCACCTATGCCGATGAGCAACTGGTCGCCGGCGCGATGCCCGAAGTTATCGTTGATGTACTTGAAGTGATCGACGTCCAGCAGCAGCACTGATCCTTTTTCGCCGTCGGCCAGCGCGGCTTCCAGCGTTTTATGCAGCGAAGCCCGGTTGGGCAGACCAGTGAGGGTATCGTGGCTGGCGAAACGTTCGATCTCGAGCGCCGCCTTGTGCTGCTCAGTGACGTTGCGCGCGGTGCCGCGCAGGCCAACGACCGTGCCATTGTCGTCGTATGAGCTGCGCGCGTTGATTCCCACCCAGCGGTCGTTGCCGTCGGCGGATATCAGGTGGGTGAGATAGTTCTTGACCTCGCCGTTCCTGCGCAGCGCGGAAAGAAAGCGGCGGTTGGAGACGTGCGACAGGCCCGCTTCGAAGTCAAAGAAACAGCGGCCAATCAGGTCCTTCTGTTGCAAGCCGAAGATGTCCACGCAGCCGTTGTTGAGGTAGGTGAAACGGCCCAGCGAATCGGTGGTCCAGATCAGATCGTGGGAAGTCTCCACCAGATCACGGTAGCGCGACTCGCTCTCCAGCAGTAGCTGTATGATGCGGCGCTTTTCCTTGAGCGACCTGCGCGCGGCCGCCAGTTCGTCTTCGTACTTTTCCGCTTCGTGCTTGTCGCTACCGGCTACCAAGGCGGAACCGGCCAGACCGTCGATGATCTCGAGCGCATAGCGCCGATGTCCGCCGTCGGTGCGGCGGGCTACCAGCACGCCCTGGGCGTCCCAGCGCCTGAGTTTCTGCACTGGGATGCCGAGCTTTGCCGCGGCTTCCTGAATCGAATATTCGGGAAGTTCGTGCGCCATTGCGCGCCTCGTACTCCATGAATGCCGGTTGGTCGGGCCGGCAAATTCAAAGCGCCGGCGCATCAGTGCAGCTGCTTGGCGACGCCCGGTTCGTCCTGGCGCACGCCCGTGGTGATGTCGTTCTGCCGCGAAACCAGCCGCTGCATCAGCTTGAGATCTCGATGGCTCAGGTTCAGCGCTGTGTCGACCCACACCTCGACTACGCCGATCAGTTCCTCGTAATCGAGCTTGTGGACGCGCCTGCGCACGGCGGCGAGGCCCGCCCTGGCGTTGCGGCTGCGGCTGCGGGACCGGATCAAACCAGCGATTTCCGCCTCCCCGCGACCCTCGTCCACGACCAGATCTACTACCCCCATTGCCAGCATATCATCGGCGCTGTACATCTTGCCACTGGTAATCAGGATCTCGGTCGCAGGCTTGCCCACCTTGCGCTCCAGGAAGGAATAGGCCCCCATCCCCGGAAACAGGTTGAACAGGATTTCCGGAAAACCAAAGCGCGCCTGACGCTCGGCGACCAGCACGTCGGACGACAGCGCCGCCTCGAACCCGCCGCCCAGGCATTCGCCCTGGATCAACGAGATGGTCGTTATCGGCAACTCATGACCGATGTAATTGCGGTACAGGACATCCACGCAGGCCTTGCCATAACCAAACAGGCCGTCGCGGTCCTGATTGTCGATCAACCTGGTGAACAGGCTGAGGTCGCCGCCGAGATTGAATACGCCTGGCACTTTGGACGCCAGGATCGCGTATTCGACGGGCGCACTCCGATCTCCACAGTCCACTTCACCGCCGGTTTGGGTAATGAAACGGCAGTAGCGGCCGAGGTCGCGCAGTAAGTCGGGATTGAAATTAGGCCTCGGAGCCGGATTCCAGCGCAGCCACATAGCGTGTTGTTCTCTGTCGAAAAACGCGGATAGCTGTTCCGAGAAGAAGTACTCGGTCACTTCCCCGGCAGGCTCGGTGCCGGTCGATGCCGGGACTTTTAGTAATTCCTGCGGGATATTCATGTCCATTTTAGAGTCTCCTCTGCGAGTGGATTTAAGTTGTGGAATAAGCCGCCACAGGACCTCCCCCAAAGCGGCTTGCGCTCTGAACTTTAGACGAAAATACAGGCAAAAAGCAAATCTAACGCTTTGATAGATTTAATTTTTTCACTTTGTTGTCAATAATTTGGATGAACTTGTCATCCTAAGGCGACTAAAATATTTAATGTTTTGTTTTTGGCCCGGTAAGTAGCCAAGGTGTGGATGAGCTTCAAGAACGCCGTACAAGCTACGGATTTTGTTGACGTTCCATATAATAAGCGTTAGAAAGGAAACCCATAAAGACGTATAGCTTTACGCCCGGTCCCCCAATGCGCTTCTTTCTGCGTTCTATCGCTCGGTTGCTGTTCCGCGTCAGGGTCGTCGGCGACATGGCGCCGTTCGGGCACGCGGATCGGCTGCTGGTGGTTGCCAACCACCATTCGCGGCTCGATGTGGTGTTGCTGGCGTTGTTCCTGCCACGCGCGCCGGTCATCGTCGTTCCGCCAGAGGAAACACGTAGCCCATTGATGCGCTGGTTGCTGGGACATGTCGACCATGAAGTGCACGACCTGAACAATCCCGTCAGCATCAAGCCGCTGCTCCGATTGCTGCGCGGCGGACGCCCGCTGGTGCTTTTCCCGGAGGGGCGCATCGCGCGCAACGCTGCGGTGATGAAGGTCTACCCCGTACCCGCGCTGATCGCGCTTAAGAGTGGCGCCTCGGTACTACCGGTGCACGTGGAAGGCGCCGGCCAGTGGTTCAGCCGCTCCGGTTCGACATCGTTTATGCGGCGGCTCCTGCCGTCGGTGACCGTGCGGGTGTTCTCGCCCACACGCATAGACGGCGGCGCCGCCGGAAGCGCGCGCCGGCGACGCGCTTTCGCGACCCGCAGGCTTACCACAATCATGCAGACCATGGCGCAGCAGTCGCACGCTTGCAAACCGCTGTTCGAATGCTTTCTCGATGCGGTCGCGGTACACGGGCGCAAAACGGTGCTGATGGAAGATCAGAGCGAGGAACCGCAGACCTACGGGCAGTTGCTGCGCATGAGCCTGGCGCTGTCACGGCTGTTCAAGCGTTTCACCAGCAAGGGCGAGAATGTGGGCGTGCTGCTTCCGAACGTGGTCCCGGCGGTGGGCGTGGTGATGGGTCTGTCGGCGACCGCGCGTGTTCCGGCCATTTTCAACTACACCTCGGGTCCGTTGGGGGTGGAAAGCGCGCGGGTTGCGGCCGGCGTGCGCACCGTGATCTCTTCGCGCAAGTTTATCGAGCAGGCGCATCTGCACTCGCTGCTGGATGCGCTGGCCGGCTGCAATATCGTCTATCTCGAGGATCTGCGCAGCCAGTTCGGCTGGCGCGACAAGTTGTGGCTGATTGGTTTCGCACTGCGCTTTCCCCGGCTGGTGATTGCCCGGCAGTCCACCCTCGACCCCGCAGTCGTCTTGTTCACTTCCGGCTCGGAAGACCGTCCCAAAGGCGTAGTGCTGTCGCACCATGCGATCGTTGCCAATGTAGCGCAGATGCGCGCGGTGTTCGACTTTTCCCCCGAAGACAAGATTCTGAATCCGTTGCCGCTGTACCACGCTTACAGCTTTACCGCCGGCGTCATGCTGCCGCTGATCACCGGCACGCAGCTGTACCTCTTCATTTCGCCGCTACGCTACCGCGCCATCCCCGAAATTGCGTACCGGCGCGATTGTACCGTCCTGTTCGGCACCAGCACCTTTCTGTCGTTTTACGCGCGCTATGCCAACCCGATGGACTTCTGCCGGCTGCGCTATGTGATCTCCGGCGGGGAAAAGCTTTCGCCCGAAGTCGCCAGGGTGTGGATGGAGAAATTCGGATTGCGCATCCTGGAGGGCTATGGAGCGACGGAATGCGCGCCGGTGATAGCTCTGGCGACGCCGTCCACGTACCGACACAATGCGGTAGGCCGCTTCCTGCCCGGCATCGACTATCAGATCGAGCCCATGGACGACATCGACAAGGGCGGAGTACTGCACATTCGCGGGCCGAACCTGATGCTGGGCTACTACCGCTATGCCAATCCCGGTGTGATCGAGGCGCCCAAATCGAGCGTGGGGGAAGGCTGGTACGACACCGGCGACGTGGTTGAAGTGGATCAGGACGGCATGTTGAGCATCTCCGGGCGGGTGAAACGCTTCGCCAAGATCGCCGGCGAAATGGTATCGCTGGACATGATCGAGCACGTGGCGCGCGAAGCTTCATCCGAGCACCACCATGCTGCGGTGCTTACAGTGCAGGATTTCGGCGGCGAGACGACCGTGCTGTTCAGCACCGATGCGCAACTCACGCGGGCCCGACTGCTGGAGGCGGCGAATGAGCTGGGGACGCATGATCTTTCGGTGGCGCGCCGCATCGTGCACCTGCGGGAAATCCCGATGCTTGCTTCCGGCAAGGTGGACTACATCGGACTCAAGAATCTCATCGAGGGCGACGCGGTCCGCAAACTGCTGGCTGCCATGGCCAGGAACCCGCTGGATACCGAGTCCCGCCCCGCCGCAAAGTAGTCGTCGCCGCCTCGAAGCCATTACGCCGTACCGGCCACGTCATCTGAACCCAGCAGAGGCCGGTTGCGCAGGTGGGTTGCTGTGATTTTGTCCTTCCCTCGCGTTGAAAGAGTTTCGCTTTCTACTCGATTACCCCCAAGCGACCGTTGTGAGAGCCCATGTACCACAGCCGCCCGCGGGCACCGACGATCATCTTGCGGATGTCTGCGCCCAGAGCCAGGACAACGACAAGTAACAGCATTCTTCTCATGATCCTTTCTCCCCGACGACGATAGAATCGTTGCGACCCCCTCTCCCCGGCCCTCTACCCCTCGAGGGGTACTAAAGTGAGTCCCGCCAGGGGAGAGCGAGTTTCCAATCCCCTAAAAACATAACGGGCGACCAACTGGTCGCCCGTTATGCTCTAGAGCCTCTGAGTTCCCTCTCTACTTCGCCGGTCAAGGGCACACTTGAGGCGGGGCAGAGGGCAGGGAGAGGGGGCTACTTGCCTTTCCACTTTGGCGGTCGCTTCTGCGTGAAGGCGTCGATGCCCTCGCCGACGTCCTCGGCCATCATGTTGCAGGCCATGACTTCCGCGGCGTACTCGTAAGCCGCCTCCATTCCCATCTCGATCTGCTTGTAGAACATTTTTTTGCCGGTGGTGACCGCAACTGATGACCTGGTAACGATCGCATCTGCCAGCGCCTTTACTTCCGCATCCAGTTCTTCGACGGGGACCACGCGGTTTACCAGGCCGCGAGCCTTTGCGGTTGCGGCGTCGATGAAATCGCCGGTGAGCAGCATCTCCATCGCTTGCTTGCGCGAGACGTTGCGGACCAGCGGCACGCTGGGCGTCGAGCAGAACAGGGCGACGTTGATTCCGGAAACAGCGAAGCGCGCATCCTCCGCGGCGACCGCCAGGTCGCACTGCGCCACCAGCTGGCAACCGGCAGCGGTGGCGATGCCGTGCACCCGTGCGATGACCGGCTGCGGCAGGCGGGTGAGCGTCATCATCATCTCGCTGCACTGGGCGAAAAGCCTCTCGTAATATGCCTTCTTCGGATTGGCGCGCATCTGCTTGAGGTCATGACCGGCGCAGAAAGCGGTGCCGTTGCCGGCGATGACGACCACTCGCACCGACGGGTCCTCCCCGATCGAATCGAGCGCGGACTGAAGTTCGGTCAGCATTTCTTCGGAGAGCGCGTTGTACTGTTTCGGACGGTTGAGCGTGATGGTGGCGATGCCGCCGGCGGCATGGCGCAGCAGGACCGGTTCGTTGCTCGCGTTCAGTACCGCAGACATATGAATTCTCCGCTCGGACTCAGGAATCGGAATTATAGGCGCCGGGCAGTGCAAGTTCCAGGCGCCAGGCGGCGCAAGTTCTAGGCGTGCAGGTAAGTCGACGGCCTGTTTTCGGCCGGCGTACCGAGGAAGCGCTCGAATGCGTCCGCGGTGAGCGGTTCGCTGAACAGGAAGCCCTGGATCTCGTCGCAGCCGTAGGTGTGCAGGAAGTCGAGCTGCTCCGCCGTTTCCACCCCTTCCGCGACCACGTCGAGCTTCATGTTGTGCGCCATGGCGATGATGCTGCGGGTGATGGAGGCGTCGTCGCGGTCTTCCGGCAGGTCGCGGATGAAGGACCGGTCGATCTTCACGCAGTCGATCGGGAAACGCTTCAGGTAGGCAAGAGACGAGTAGCCGGTGCCTAAGTCGTCGATTGCCAGGCGCACGCCGGTGTCGCGCAGGGCCTGCAAGAGTTTCACCGCGCGTTCGGCGTCGCGCATCACCGTGCTCTCTGTGAGCTCCAGCTCGAGATTCTCCGCCGGGAAGCCGGTCTGCTTGAGAATGTCGGCGACGCGCTGCGCGAAACCCTGGTCGAACAATTGCCGCACCGACAGATTTACAGACACGCGCAGGCTGATGTGGCCGGACTCACGCAGCATCTGCGCCTGGCGGCAGGCTTCCCCGAGCACCCAGTCACCGATTTGCACGACGATGCCGGTCTCTTCGGCGATCGGGATGAATTCGCTCGGTTGCATCAGGCCTTTTTCCGGGTTGCGCCAGCGCACCAAAGCCTCCATGCCCGCGACCGTGCGCGAGGAAACGCGCACCTTGGGCTGGAAGTGGACCGTGAACTCCTTGCGCTCAAGCCCGCGCCGTAACTCCGACTCCACTGATGGCCTCTCGCGGGTATGGACGTTCATTTCCGGCGAGAAGTACTGGAACCCGTTCTTGCCGGATTCCTTGGCGCGGTAC
>CAZYTR010000125.1:0-2907 GCA_964650365.1 uncultured Alcaligenaceae bacterium
GCGGTACCCAAGTCCCACAAAAGGCGAAAGGGAAAACCCATCGCGCGGGAAAAAATCTTTACCGAAGACCCCTCGCGTTTCGAGAATCGAATCCGGAACCGCGTCCTTCGTACCCGAGCCCTCGTATTCAAGCGAGCCGTACGAGTATCGCCCGTCAACCCTGAAAAACCATAGACCGGCGCCGGTATAGGTATAGGCACCAGTAACGCCCATTCTGCCGCCCCAGATCTTTACCCCCAGACTCGGTTCCTCATAGCTATAGTCCGAAAGCTGTACCCCGACCTCCCAGCCGGGCCTGGTGACCAGGGGATCAGCAGATGCGCTTGTTTGCGCCGATGCGAACGAGGAAAAGAAAGCGAGAACCGCTGCGATGATGAGTGCTTTGCTCACTGGAATGCGATTGTCAGAAATCGTTTTCGGCAGCCCACCAAAGAGAGTCACGCCACACATGAAGAAGGATACGGTAGTTGAACTTCGCAGGCTAGCGCACGCCCGCCACTCATCGAAACGTTAGCTGCGATCGGTAAGCAACTCGGTAACGCCGCAGGCCGCCGCAAGGAAGGATCTCATCTGGGTCGTCGTCAAGAGGGAACGAGAGGGTCAGGCCTATACTTTATAGTTCGGCAGCTTTCCTTTCGCTGCACTTTGCGAGATGCACCAGCATGCGTCGGTTTCTCTGCTAGTTGGCCCGGATTCAAACCAGGCTGCCAAGCAGGCTGAGCGCTGGCGCGACGCGAATACCCTCCGGCGTCTGGTAGTCCTTAGTGCCGACCGCACTCAGTTGCCAGGCTTGCGCATCGGGAAAGCGCGTCTTCAGGTAGCGCAGGCCGCGATCCACTTCCGTGTCCGCCCATTTACATTCGACGAGCAACACAGGCCGTTTCCGTTCGACGAGTACGAAGTCCACTTCGCGGCCGTCGGTGTCGCGGAAATAGCGCAGATCCAGGTCCTTGCCGAAAACGTCCTGCTGGTAGTGGACCCACTTCAGCAGATGCGAGGCCACGAGGTTCTCGAATCGCGGGCCCTCGTTCGGCACGACGCTCCAGTCCATGTGATAGTGCTTCCGCTCCTTCTTCACGGCCCGGATGCGGGGTGCGCCGAAGGGCGAGAGACGGAACAATGCGTACAGGCGCTCCAGGATGTCCAGCCAATTGGCTACCGCCTTATGGCTGACCTGCAGGTCTTCGCGCAAGGCGTTGATGGAGAGCGGCGAGCCGACCAGCTCGGGCAGGCGCAACACAAGGAGCTCCAGATTGCCGAGGTCGACGATTCGCTCGAGGCTTGCGACTTCCTCCCGGACGAGGAGTTGTCGATACTCGCGGGACCATCGGCGGGCTTGCACTTCGGAGCCGGAAAGAAACGGCTCCGGAAAGCCACCCAATGCCAGGAGTTGGAACAGTTCGTCCTTTCCGTGCACGCCCAACTCGGCCGCGCTGAACGGGTGCAGCCTGAGCATGTGGTAGCGGCCTTGCAGCGAATCGCCGCCGTAACGGTAATAGTCTAGTCGCGCGCTTCCGGTTACCAGAATGCGCTGGCCGCGCGGCCGGCCGTCGAACGCCCCTTTGAGGAATCCGCGCCAGGACCGGTACCTGTGTATTTCGTCGAAGACCCACAGTTTGCCCGCCGGCAGTTCGCGGCGCAGAATCCGCTCGCGGTGTTCGGCGACGTCCCAATTCAAGTAACCGGGGGCGGCACCGGGAAGGCTCTTCGCAAGCGTGGTCTTGCCGACCTGGCGTGGCCCGGCAACAAAAACCATCTTTCGTTGGAGGTCGCGCCGGACCTGCGGCATTAGATAGCGGGCAGTGCGAGCCATAGCCGCAGTGTGCCACTATTTTTTCCTTGAGGCAAAAATCACCGTGAGTATTTTCGCCTGTAGGGGAATATCGCTGTCGCCAGGAAAGCCCGCGGCCGGCTCGAATCCGAGGGGAATCCACCACCCCGTCCGCTGCCGCGTCCACCGCTCCTGTCCAGGAGAGGATTTCGTTTCCCCACCTTCTTCACAATTCGGTCAAAAGCCTAGATCATCAGGTACTTCGTCTTCACTTCCTCGTTCGCCGCCATCTCCTGCATGGTGCCGTGGAAGCGAATGCGCCCCTTCTCGATCACGTAAGCACGGTCGGCGACTTCGGCGGCGAAATGCATGTTCTGCTCGGCAAACAGGATGGTGAGACCCATGCCCTTGAGATGCTTGATCTGGCGCGTGAGCTCCTGCACCACCATCGGCGCGACACCCTCCACCGGCTCGTCGAGCAGCAGCAGCGAGGGGTTCCCCATGAGCGTGCGCCCGATGGTGAGCATCTGCTGTTCGCCGCCCGAGAGGTAGCCGCCAAGGCGCCGGTCCAGCGGCGCGAGCACGGGGAAAAGCTCGTAAACCCTGCCCACCGTCCAGGGCGTGCCAGCGTTGCGGCCCTTCTTCACGGCGATTTCGAGGTTCTCGCGCACCGTCAGGTCGGGAAATATCAGCCGCTCGTCGGGCACAAAACCGACGCCGAGCTGCGCGATCCAGTACGGCTCGCGGCCGACCAGCGTCTCGCCATTGAAGCGGATCTCGCCGTTGCGCGCTTGCGCCAGCCCGATGATGGTCTTGAGCGTCGTGGTCTTGCCCGCGCCGTTGCGCCCCAGCAGGCATACCGATTCGCCCTCGTTCACGTCCAGCGACACATCGAACAGGATGTGGCTGGTGTCGTAATAAGTGTGAACGTTGCGGACTTCGAGGCGCAGCATCGACGTCATAGCTGGTGCTCGCCCAGATAGACCTTCTGGGCAGTTTCGTTGGCGCGGACCTCTGCGGGCGTGCCCTGTACGATGATCTCGCCCCGGTGCAGCAGGGTCAGCCGGCGCGCGTGGTTGAACACGATACCCATGTCGTGCTCGGTGAACAGCACGGTGAGCTTCAGCTCCCGGTTG
>CAZYTR010000126.1:0-3441 GCA_964650365.1 uncultured Alcaligenaceae bacterium
GCTTCACCGACGTAGCCGGCCTGATCGATCCAACCACGGTTTCGTTCGCCTCGCTCACCGACACGCCCGGCACGCGGGTGATTGAGCAGAACTTCCAGTTCGATCTGGTCAGCCCCGAGAAGCTGCTGCGGCGCTTCATCGACCGCGACATCGCGGTGGAACGCGTGCTCGGCGATCGCATCGAAACGCTGGAGGGCACATTGCTCTCCACCCAAGGGGGAATCGTGATCCGCCAAGCCGATGGTTCGGTGCGCACACTGCCTTACAACGCCGGCGTGAAACTTCCGTCGCTGCCGGGTGGGCTGATTACCCGGCCGACACTGGTTTGGGACGTGGCCGCGAAACAGGCTGGAAAACACAAAACCCGGGTGGCCTATCAGACCGGCGGCATTACCTGGTGGGCGGACTACAACCTCACATTCTCCGAAGGCGGCGACGCGAATTCGTGCAAGCTCGATGTCGGCGCCTGGGTGAGCATCCTCAATCAGTCCGGGGCGAGCTATCCGGACGCGAAGATCAAGCTGGTCGCCGGCGACGTGCACCGGGCCGTGCACATGGGACAAGCCGTGCCCATGGCAGCCAAAAGGGCGATGGCGGACATGGCGGAAGAGAAATCCGGTTTCGAGGAGAAGACTTTTTTCGAGTATCACCTTTACACGCTGGGACGCCCCAGTTCGCTTCCGGACAACTCGACCAAACAGATCGAACTGTTCCCGAAAGTCGCCGATGTCGCCTGCGACAAAACGCTGCTGTACTACGGACAAGCCGGGCAGTGGTACGGCGGCGGGCCGATGACCGACCGCAACTACGGCATCACCGTCAACAAGAAAGTGGACACCTATCTCAGCTTCACGAACAAGGCCGAGAACGGAATGGGCGTGCCCCTGCCTTCAGGCAGGGTGCGGGTCGCCAAGCTCGACGCGGCGGACGGCAGCCTGGAGTTCATCGGCGAAGACCGCATCGACCACACTCCAAAGAACGAAACCGTGCTGCTCAAGCTGGGCAGCGCCTTCGACGTGGTAGGCGAACGCCGGCAGGTGGATTTCAAAGTGGACTCGAGCCGCAATACCATGACCGAGGAGATCGAAGTGAAGATCCGCAACCGCAAGGACGAGCCGGTCACTGTGATCGTGAAGGAAAACCTCTACCGCTGGACCAACTGGAAAATCACCCAGTCAAACCAGCCTTATGAAAAGCAGGACTCGCGCACGATACATTTTCCCGTGAAGGTGGCAGCGGATACCGAGGCGGTGGTGCGCTATACCGTTCGGTATACGTGGTGAAACCGAAAGCCGGTCTGCGGACCGGCCTTATAGGCGTTGACGCAAAGGACGCGAAGAAAAAAAGAGAGGGCGCCAAGAAAGGCTATAAGTGTAGGGTATGGGCTTTCCCCCGACTATTCCGCCTTTGCGCCGGATTCCTTCACCACCTTCGCCCATTTTGCGGTTTGATCGCGAAGAAATGTGGCGAACACATCTGGCGTACCGCCGAGCGGCTCGACGCCCTGTTTGTGGAACAGCTCAACGACTTCGGGCAGCTTGAGGATGCGGTTGATCTCGGCGTTGAGCCGAGAGACCACGCCTTTCGGTGTGCCCGATGGCGCGACCAACCCGAACCAGACCGAGACGTCGAAGCCGGGCACGCCGGCTTCGGCGACTGTCGGCAGGTTCGGCGTGAAAGGCGAGCGCTCCCGGCTCGACACCGCCAGTCCACGCAGCTTGCCGGCCTTTACGTGCTGCAGCACGTTGGGCACGTTGTCGAACATCACGTCGACCTGGCCGCCGATCAGGTCGGTGACCGCGGGAGCGCTGCCTTTGTAAGGAACGTGCACGATGTCAACGCCGGCCATGCTCTTGAGCATTTCCATCGACAGGTGATTGGACGAACCATTTCCCGCCGTTGCGTAGTTGAGTTTCCCGGGCTTCGATTTTGCCAGCGCGATCAGATCCTGCACCGATTTCACCGGCAGTTGCGGATTGACCACCAATATATTCGGCGTGCCGGCCGCGAGCACGACCGGCGCGAAATCCCGTCGTGTGTCGTAGGGAAGCTGCGCGTACAGACTCGGGTTGACGCCGAAGGCGAAGGAAACGATCAGCAGCGTGTGTCCGTCGGCAGGAGCCTTGGCCACGAGGTTGGTGCCGATGGTGGTGCCGCCGCCGGGGCGGTTGTCCACCACCACCGGCTGGCGCCAACTCTCGTTGAGTTTTTGCCCGAGCGTGCGCGCCAGGGTGTCGTTGAACCCGCCCGGCGGGTAAGGAACGACGATGCGGATGGGTTTGCTGGGGTATGTGTCGGCAAGAGCGAAATTCGTTGCGCTACAGAGCACACAGAGAAGGAAGAAATGCGTAACACGAAGGATTCTTTTCAATACCCCCTTGAGGGGTGCACGAAGGAAAACACGAAGGATCACGAAGGTAAAGCGAAACAAAGAAAGATGCGTGAAGAAATACTTGGTCACATCGATATCCACGCCGTAGCACGGGACAAACATTGGTGTTCAGAAACCCTTGTCGGGTCGCATTGCATCGCAACTTTCTTTCTCTTTTCCATGTTGCAGTTGGTTTCCCTCGTGTCCCTTCGTGTTTTCCTTCGTGACCCTTTGTGTTGAAAGAGTTTCAGGATTTTGATTTTCGGGTTTCGAGGAACTTGCGGATCGCTTCCTGCGGCTCGCCGCTGGCGTAGGCCTCTTTCTGCGCGATCTTTGCATCTTCCAGCACGGCGTCGAAGCCGGCTTGCGTGAGTTTGCGGAAGCGCTGCTTGGTGAGCCGCATCGCAGTGGATCCGAGTTTCGACAAATCTGCGGCGAGCGCCAGCGCCTTGTTCATGACTTCCGCGCGCGGCACCAGGTGGTTGAGGATGCCGAAATCGTAGGCGACCTGGCCGGAAATCAACTCCCCCGTCAGGGAAAGCTCGATGTTCCTGGAAAGCCCCAGGTGCATGGTCATCAGGTAGGAACCGACGATGCTGGCCAGGCCCGCCTTGATCTCCGGCTGGCCGAGCTTCATTTCCGGGTAGCCGACGCGCAGGTCGGCACACAGCGCGATCTGGAATCCCGCTCCGGCGGCCACACCGTTGAGTGCGACGATGCAGGGCTTGTTCAAGTCGCGTACCGCGGCGTACATCGCGTGCTGGCGGGTGAGCCAGGCGTCGATGTCGTTCGCGGTGTATCGGCTTATTTGGTCGAGATCCTGTCCGGAACAGAAGGCGCGACCGCCCGCGCCGGTGAGCACGACCGCGCGAACGGCATCGTCCTTGTTCACTTCCGTCAACAGCGTAATCAGCGTTTCGCGCAGCTCGACATCGACTGCGTTCAGGACGGCGGGGCGGTTGAGCGTGATGACCGTGGTCGTGTCATGACGTTCGAGTTCGACGCTGGATTCCATCAAGTGTCCTTTCAATCAATTTAAAACACAACGCCAACCGCAGAGGATTCTTTTC
>CAZYTR010000127.1:0-2156 GCA_964650365.1 uncultured Alcaligenaceae bacterium
CCTTGTCATCCATCGCCTCGATCAGTTCGCGGCTCGCGAATATCACCGCCGGCACGTGCATTCCGGCCTGCGGGGCGATTTCCCATTCGTAATCCGATTTGCGCTTGAACAGCGAAAGATCCATGGCTCACCGTTTCTTCAAACGTCGACCACGCATTGCGCGATCCACGAGCCGTCGGCCTGCTGCCGCACCGCCAGTTCTGTGAACGTTGCCCCTTTCACTTCCACCGTCGGCCGGTGGCGGGCAACGTCGAGTTTCTCTCCCCACGCGCTGGCGTGCAGGTGCGTTCCCTCGATCGCCACCTCGAATTTCGCGTAAAGCAGCAAATCGGTGCCCATCGAATAGATCAGCGCGTTCAGCCAGTCCGCCAGTAGCAATTCCTCGTCCGGCGCGTCGCATTCGAACTCCCGCTTCTGTGCGGGATGCACCGCGGCCGGATCGGTCACCACCGCGGTCAACGCCAGCGCAGCCTGCTCGAACGCGGTGCGCATATCTGCGCCGATTCCGCGTACGCCGGCGTCCGCCTCGTGCGCAAAGTGCTCCCAACGGCCCGATTGTCGATTCATTTCCCGAACACGGCCTGATCTGGGTCAAGTGGCAAGAATCCCCGTGCGTCAGAATAGTCTGGCAATTTGAAAAGGGTCGTAAACATGGTCGTTGGAGAGATTTGCAGTCCCGGGGTAGTGTGCGCGCGTCGGGACAGGTCCGTGAAGGCGGCGGCACAACGGATGCGCGAATACCACGTAGGCAGAATTGTCGTGGTGGACCAGCCGAACGGCAAACGCGTGCCTGCAGGGTTCGTCACCGACTGCGACATCGCGGTCGCAGTCCTCGCGCTCAACCGTTTCTAGCCGGGGCCAGAAGCGAATGAGTACGCCGCAAGTGGAACTCGCTTATGCGCCAAGGGGCGTGGGGCTCGCCTATGCGGTTGTCTACGTCAAGAAGGACCCCGATATCTGCGGATGGTGGATCGGCGCGATCGGCGCCGAAGTAGCTTCGGCGTATTTCAGGCTGGAAGGTTTCTACACCCGGGCCGGAACCACGCTGTACACCACCGACGGATCGGATCTTTACGGCGGCTGGCGTTTCAATCTCACCTCCGGACAGTCGCAGCCGATCGACCCCATGGCCGTCGAGCCCGATCTGGCGCACGAACTCGAACAGGTGCAGGACGCTTTCGCCGCCGAGTGGCTGGTGTTCGAAGCGGACCGCAATGCCGACCGCGAGGCCCGGGCCTATCGCGATGCCGAGCTTTCTCATGGGCGGGTCAATATCCGTTTCGCGAAACTGAACAAGCTGGTAAAAAACGACCCGTTGTGGCGGTACTTCTCGCGCGATTTCGAGTCCGCTGTGGCCGATTATCTGGGCCGGCGCTGGCCACTGGACTACGGAAAAAAATACTGACCGGCAAGTTCCGCTCCAGCCTCAGCCATTCATGCCGGTCGTCAACGCCACCGTCGCCGCGATTTTCGAGGAGATCGCCGACCTACTCGACATCCAGGGCGCCAACCCCTTTCGCATTCGCGCATATCGCAACGCCGGCCGCCCCGCAGCCGCAGAAGTCGAAATCGAAGAAGTCGGGCAAGAGCACGCGATAGTTCATTCTCCCTACAGCAAAGACTGCCTGGACGCGCAAACGCCCGGCTTTCGCTTTTCCGGCTTCCGCGCGCGGCGTGGCTGAGGTACGCTTCGAACCCACCAAGGGAACACGCTATCGAGGGATGAAATGACAAAGAGAAAAAAACCGGAAGCACTGCGCAGCCACCGCTGGTTCGGGCCGCAAGACCTGCGCTCTTTCGGCCACCGTTCGCGCGCCCTGCAAATGGGCTACACGCACGAAGACTACAAGGGCAAACCGGTCATCGCGATCATCAATACCTGGAGTGACGTCAACCACTGCCACTCCCACCTGCGCGAGCGCGCCCAGGAAGTGAAGCGTGGCGTGTGGCAGGCGGGCGGCTTTCCGCTGGAGATGCCGGCGATCTCTCTGGCGGAGGTGTTCCAGAAACCCACGACCATGATGTACCGCAACTTCCTGGCGATGGAAACGGAGGAGCTGCTGCGTTCCTACCCGGTGGACGGCTGCGTGCTGATGGGAGGCTGCGACAAGACCACTCCGGGCCTGCTGATGGGCGCGATCAGCATGAACCTGCCG
>CAZYTR010000128.1:0-5988 GCA_964650365.1 uncultured Alcaligenaceae bacterium
TCACATCCCCGGAGGGGCCCCTGTTCTGCGCTGCGGCACGCGGCCCGAATTGCCCGGTCCCTCGAAAGAGTCGAAATGTCATTGGGTTGTGCCAGGTGCGGCGCCTGCGTTGTTACGCTCCTTGCTGGGGCTTCAGCCGCACCTGCGGAGCGACGCCTAGCAGTCCATCCGCACCTGGCGCAACGCGCGTCGTCGGACTTATGCAGAGCTTCCCTAGAAATCGCAGAATCAAAAGTGCGCGATGGTAGGAAGCGCAAAGCACCAGTGTCAAGGACTCGATTATCCAGAACGCGGTTTGCAATCGGACCATTGATCCGCGTCCGTCGATCCTTCCATTGGCTTTACTAAGCCTTTCTTTTTATGTAGTATGCGCGGCTTTCCTCAAAAGCGTATCGAGGGCTCCATCATGTATGCGGTCATAAAAACCGGGGGCAAACAATACCGTGTCTCTTCCGGCGAGAAAATCAAGATAGAACAGATACCTGCAGACGTGGGCAGCCAGGTTACCCTGGATCAGGTGTTGATGGTCGCCGATGGCGACAAGGTCTCGATCGGGGCACCTTTGCTGGCCGGCGCAACCGTGCAGGCGACAGTTGTTGCGCACGGACGTGCCGACAAGGTGTACATCTTCAAATTGCGCCGCCGCAAGCACTATCGTAAACACGCCGGTCATCGGCAGAACTACACCGAGATCCAGATCGACAAGATCTCGGGCTAAGGAGCGGAGCAAATGGCACACAAAAAAGCAGGCGGCAGCTCGCGCAACGGTCGTGACTCCCAATCCAAGCGCCTGGGCGTGAAGCGTTATGGCGGCGAGGCTATCCTGGCGGGCAGCATCATCGTGCGTCAGCGCGGAACCCAGGTTCACGCCGGAGAAAATGTCGGCATGGGCAAGGATCACACCCTGTTTGCCAAGATTGACGGCAAAGTAACCTTCGCGGTGAAGGGCCCGGAGAACAGGAAAGTCGTCAGCGTCGTGCCGGCGTAAGGTTTCCAGCTTTCAGCATGAAGCCCTATCGGATCCGGTAGGGCTTTTTTGTTTCCTGCCCTCTAGATACTAGACCCAGGGAAACTCTTTCAACACGAAGGGCACGAAGGAAAGGCAAAGAAGCACGAAGGAAAAACCAGAATCGGAATCGGTACGTTAAGTGTCAAGGGTTCTGATATCGCAGTTCCCACCTTTCCAATTGCGCTTTTTGTCTCGATTTTCCATCGTGATCCTTGCTTGCCTTTCCTTCGTATCCTTCGTGTTATATGCGTTGTAGATTGGTTCTCAAATGAAATTCGTAGACGAAGCGACCATCGAAGTCCACGCCGGCAAGGGCGGGGATGGTATCGCCTCGTTCAGGCGCGAGAAAAATATTCCACGGGGAGGGCCGGACGGTGGCGACGGCGGCCGCGGCGGCGGCATCCACGCGGTGGCCGATCGCAACATCAACACCCTGGTGGAGTACCGCTACGCGCGCATCCATCGTGCCCGCAACGGCGAGAAAGGCCAGGGTTCGGATTGCTACGGCAAGGCAGCCGACGACATCACGCTGCGCGTGCCGGTGGGCACCGTCATCAGCGACCTTGCCAGCGCTGAAGTGCTCGCCGATCTGTCCGCCGACGGACAGACCACCGTGCTCGCCAAGGGCGGCCAGGGAGGTCTCGGCAACATCCATTTCAAATCGAGCACCAACCGCGCGCCGCGCCAATGTACGCCGGGAGAACCGGGCGAAAGCCGGGCCCTGAAGCTGGAACTCAAAGTGCTCGCCGACGTCGGGCTGCTGGGTCTGCCGAATGCCGGCAAGTCAACTTTCATCCGCTCGGTTTCCGCCGCCCGTCCCAAGGTCGCCGATTATCCGTTTACGACCCTGCACCCGAACCTGGGCGTGGTGCGCGTGGATGAAAATCGCAGTTTCGTGGTCGCCGACATACCCGGATTGATCGAGGGCGCCGCCGAAGGCGCCGGGCTTGGCCATCAGTTCCTGCGCCACCTGCAGCGCACGCGCCTGTTACTGCACCTCGTGGACCTGGCGCCGCTCGACGAGGGCGCCGATCCGGTGCACGACGCGCGCGCTATCGTCGAGGAACTGCGCAAGTACGACGAGTCTCTCTACCGAAAGCCGCGCTGGCTGGTGCTCAATAAGGCGGACCTGATTGCGCCTGAAGAACTCGAGGAAAAAGTCCGGGTTTTCCTCTCCGGATATACGCGCGCCGTAGCCGCGCCCGAAAAAAGCTTTATCATCTCGGCACTCACCGGAGAGGGTTGCCGCGCGCTGACCTACGCAATCATGGAACATCTCCAGCGCCATGCCCGCGTCGATCCGGCCGAAGCCGCAGAAGACGCCGAATAACATCGCCGGGACCGCCACGGTCATCTCATGAAATCCGTCGCCGCCGAAGCAAAACGCCTGGTCGTCAAGGTCGGCAGCAGCCTGGTCACCAATAAGGGCCAGGGGCTGGACCACGCCGCGCTCGCGCGCTGGGCAGAGCAGATCGCGGAGCTCCGGCATCGCAAGAAGCAGGTCGTGCTGGTCTCCAGCGGCGCGGTCGCCGAGGGCATGAAGCGCCTGGGATGGAAGCGCCGCCCGCATGCGCTGCACGAACAGCAGGCCGCCGCTGCGGTAGGACAGATGGGGCTGGTCCAAGCCTACGAGTCGTGTTTCCGCAAGCACGGAATGCACACGGCACAGGTGCTGCTGACCCACGAGGACTTGACCCATCGCAAGCGCTATCTGAACGCTCGCTCAACGTTGCGCACACTGCTCGAGCTCAACGTCATCCCGATCATCAACGAGAACGATACCGTCGCGACCGACGAGATCCGCTTCGGCGACAACGACACCCTGGCGGCGTTGGTGACAAATCTCATCGAGGCCGATGTCCTGGTGATCCTCACCGATCAGCCCGGCCTGTACACCAAGGATCCGCGCCAGCACACGGACGCGGAGCTGATCAGCGAAGGCAGGGCCGACGATCCGGGCCTGGAAAAAATGGCGGGGGGTGTGGGCAGCCATCTCGGCAGCGGCGGCATGCTCACCAAGGTGCTTGCCGCCCGGCGCGCCGCCCGCAGCGGCGCCGCTACCATCATCGCATCGGGACTGGAGCCGGATGTACTGGTGCGACTCGCCGGGGGCGAAGCCATCGGCACCCAATTGATCGCCGAGACCATGACGCTTGCCGCCCGCAAGCAATGGCTGGCCGATCATCTGCAGGTGCGCGGCAAGCTCAAGCTCGACGACGGCGCGGTGCGAGCACTGAAGGTAGACGGCAAGAGCCTGCTGCCGATCGGCGTATACGAACTGTCGGGGGAATTCGAGCGCGGGGAAGTGGTCAGCTGCCTCGATCCGCAGGGCAACGAAATCGCCCGCGGGCTGGTGAACTACGGCTCGGCGGAAACCCGCCGAATCCTCAAGGCGCCAAGCCACGAAATCGAAGCGCGGCTCGGTTACGTCGACGAACCGGAGCTGATCCATCGAGACAATCTTGTGCTGCTCTAGCAGCACACGATTGCAGTGAAGGCTAACGTGATCGCAGACAGCGGTCAGGTTAAGCTCGCAGAGCGTGCCGGAACTACAACCTCGTCTTGCTGTAATCAGCAAGCGAGGTTGCGGCGTAGGCTAACGTCTGCGTAGCCGACGTTAAGCGCCGCAGGCGCGGCCGGAACCATAACTTGGTGCTGCTGTAGCAACAGCAACGCGCACCCGCGGTGCGGCCTTCGGCCTAGCGCTGCTTCAGATCGAAGTTGTTCAGCGGGTGGCCTTGGAGCCTGAAGATCAGGTCTTTCGCGTTTCGCCCTCCGACTGCCTCGCTGTCGCACAGATAGTCGACCCATAACGAGTAGCGGAAATTGGCCGTGGTACTGCCTACGTCCTGCCACGTGGGTTCGCGGACATTGGTCCACGTTCCGTTCCGCGTGCCGTACGCGTACACCTTGTACTCCGAGGTCTTGCAGCGCAGGCCTTCGTAGCTGACATTGGCCACGCCGGACGGTGATTTGATGACCGCCGTGTAGCGCACCACCCAGTCTGCTCCCAGCGATACCGAATTGCGATCAACGTAGAACCGGTTCTTCGAATACCCCCTCGGCCGGAATTCGATCAGGGCGACATCGTCCGGATAGGCCGGAATGTCCAGCGCGTCTTCCTTGAATTCCTTCCGCTCGGGCATGCCGCCGGGGTCCTCGGGCATGCCGCGCTGCGCGGCGGCAGACTTTCCGCCATCGTCGTACAACGCAAGTCCGAGCAACAGGACCGCCACCGCGGCCAGCCGGGATGGACCATTGCGATGTGATTGTTGCAGCGTCACACGCCTTCACCGTACACGTGCTCGCGGGTGAGCGGATAAGGCACTGCGCCGTCGGCAAGAGGCTTGGTCCCGAGAATCTGGAAGATCGAAATCCAGCCGCGGTCGAATGCATGCGCCGACCCCGCCATATAGATGCGCCAGGTGCGGAAGCGCTTTTCGCCCACAATCCGGAGCGCTTCCTCCTGGCGCGCTTCCAGCCTGCTTACCCAGTGCCACAACGTCTTCGCATAATGCGGCCGCAGGCACTCCACGTCCCAGGCCTCCAGCCCCTGTTGCGACATTGCGCCCAGGACCCGCGAGATATGCACCAGCTCGCCGCCTGGAAAAACGTATTCCTCCACGAAATCGCCGATGCCGCTGCCCAGTGCGCCGTCGTCGAGCGAATTGGTGGTGATGCCGTGGTTCATGACCATCCCACCGGACTTGAGCAGCCGGTAAATCTTGCCGAAGTACCCCGGCAGATTGCGTTTGCCCACGTGCTCGAACATGCCGACACTCGCGATCTTGTCGTATGGCTGATCTTCCGGCACGTCGCGATAGTCCATCAGCCGCACTTCGCAGCTGCCTTCGAGTCCCAGCGCGCCGATGCGCTCAGTCGCATAGGCGTGCTGCTCTTGCGAAAGCGTAACGCCAAGCGCCTTGACGCCATAATGCTGTGTCGCCCACAGGACCAGTCCGCCCCAGCCGCAACCGATGTCTAGGAAGCGTTCACCTGGCTTCAGGTCGAGCTTGCGGCAGGTGTGTTCGAGCTTCTGTTCCTGTGCGAGATCGAGAGAATCATCGGGCTTCCTGTAATAAGCGCAGGAGTAGACCCGATTCCTGTCGAGCCAGAGACCGTAGAACTCGTTGCCTACGTCGTAGTGGTGCTGGATCGCCTTGCGATCGGCGGGGCGTGTGTGCCGCCACCACTTCCAGATGTCGGAGCGCTGGCGGTAGACCCCGACGTCGCCGGCCACCAGTTGCTCGCCAATACGCACCGACTTGCGAATGTCACCTTCCAGATCGAGATCGCCCTCCACATAGCTCCTGGCGAGCTTGCCCAGACTGGGTTTGACCAGCGACACCAGCGCCTGCGGTGAACGCACGGTCAGCCGCAGTTCCGGGGTTGCACCAGACTGGATGGTCCTGCCGTTCCAGAGCGTGAGGCTCAGCGGCAGATGGAGGCGCCTCAGGCGGTCCTCAAGCATGCCGATCATGGGCGCTACCAGCATGGCATTCCTCGAAGCAGTCAGTTAGAAGAAAAAGCGGCAGCCCGAAAGGCTGCCGCTATTGTACTTGCTGTCGAGAGAAAATCTAAAAAACAAGGTCCTTGAGCAGCGAACTCCGCACACCCGCAGCCACGGTGTCAACCGATGCCTGGTAGTTGGGATGGTCAACGCCGACAGAAAGACCGGCGCCGTCCTTCAACGCCTTTTTCATCGATGGCGAAAGTTCGAAACGCAGAAAATGCACCGAAGAGGTTTTTTCCTCGTTTTCACGCTTCAGGTCTTCGTCGGCAATCGCCTTGATCCGCGGATGACCCGCTATCCCGATCCAGACGCGGTCCTCGATCCCGATCAATCTCGCCAGCGCGAGCTTACGCTCCTCGACGTTCGTGTACTCGATCAGCATGGTGGCTTTCCAGTTGCTGCCCTCAGGCACCAGCGGATTGTAGGCATTGAGCTCGTCGCGAATGCCTTCCTCCTCGAATATGCG
>CAZYTR010000129.1:0-2491 GCA_964650365.1 uncultured Alcaligenaceae bacterium
TTGATCGTATCCATGTTCTTCAGCACGATCTTGTAGGCCTTGCCAGTCACGAGATCGATGTGATCGGGCTTGAAGTACATATGCTTGGCATCGACCTGGCCCATCTCGATGACGATTTCGGTCGCATCGATCTTGCTTAGCCCAACTTGCGCAGAATCGGGTGGCTTTTTGAGTGACGCGGGAACGTGCAGCGAATTGGAACAAGAGGTTAGGCAGCGCGCAGAGCTGATTTGAGCGTGTAGTGACGACCTTGGGTATTTTCTTTTGCTGCGGAGGTGGTTCTGATGGCGCATGTACCTGCGCCACACGATTCGCAAGAAGGACGGGAAGGTTCACCGGTATTGGTGCCTGGTGCGCAGCGTGCGCGTCGGGCGGCGCGTCATCCAGCAAACGGTGGCGCATCTTGGCGAGATCGATGGGCACGGACGCGTTGCGGCGCGAGCGCTTGCGCGCCGACTGATCGGTGCTCCCGAACAAGCGCAGCTGTTCAATGATGGCAGCGAAGATTTGACGGTGCCGGTGCGTCTGCGGGGCATTGGCATCGAGCGCTCGCGTCGATTTGGCGATGTGTATTTGGCGCTTGCGCTGTGGCGTGGGACGGGCCTTGAGGAGCTGTGCGAGCGCCTGCTTCCGGTGGGCAAGGAACGCATTGCCTGGGCGAAGATGGCGGCCGTGTTGGTCGCGGCGCGGTTGTGCGAGCCGTCGAGCGAGTTGCACATTGCCGAGGATTGGTACCGGCGCACGGCACTGTGCGATCTGCTGCAACTCGGCGATGAGGAGGTCAACAAGGATCGCCTTTATCGCGGCCTCGATCATCTGCTCATCTACAAGTCGGCCCTTGAAGCGCATTTGTCCCGGCGCTGCGGCGAGCTGTTTTCGGTTCACAATGAGGTACTGCTCTACGATGTCACGAGCACCTACTTCGAAGGCGAGGCAGAAGCGAACCCGCTGGCGCAGCGCGGCTACTCCCGGGATCATCGGCCCGACTGCAAGCAGGTGTGCATCGCGCTTGTCGTGACCTTCGACGGTTTTCCCCTGGGCTACGAAGTGTTCGCCGGCAACACCCACGACTCGCGAACCCTGCAGACGATGGTGGCCACCATGGAGGCCCGGCATGGGATACTGGGACGCGTCTGGATCACCGATCGCGGCATGGCCAGCGCTGACAACTTGGCGTGGCTGCGCCAGACCGGCCGGCGCTACATCATCGGCGCCCCGAAGTCGGAGCTGAGGAAGTTCGCCTTTGAACTTGCTCGCCCGGACGGCTGGCGCATGGTCCACGAAGGCGTCGAGGTCAAGCTCACGAGCCACCCCGAGACCGGCGAGACCGTGATCCTGTGTCGTTCCGACGATCGGCGTAGCAAAGAACGGGCAATGCATGACAAGTTCAGCCGGCGGATCGAAACGGCGTTCGAACGGCTGGCCGCTCGCGTGGCCCGCTCAAAGCGACGCCTCGATGCAGCACCGGTGAACCGGCAGATCGGCCGTATCCTGCAGCAAAACCAGCGTGCCGCCGCCCGCTTCACGGTGGAGCTGGAGCCGGATGCTTGCCCGGCCGGCTTCCGCCTCCACGTTGCCCACAACGCCTCGTTCGATGATTGGGCCGCGCTCTCGGAGGGCGCCTATCTCCTGCGCTCGAACATCACCGATTGGAGTGATCAACAACTCTGGAAAGCCTACATCCAGCTCACCCAGGCCGAAGCGGCTTTTCGGATCCAGAAAGATCAGTTGAACGTGCGCCCGATCTGGCACCAGCGCCCCGAGCGCGTCCAGGCCCACATCTTCGTGTGCTTCCTCGCTTTCGTGCTCTGGAAGAGCCTGGAAATGTGGCAGCAGCGCGCTGGGTTGGGCAACTCCCCACGCACGGTGCTCGAGGAGCTCGCACGAATCCAGTCGCACGACGTCGTGTTGCCGACCGCTGCCCATGGTCAGATCCGGCTGCGCTGCGTCACCCAACCCGATGCCGCCCAAGCCGCACTCCTCGACCGCCTCGGCATCGTCTTGCCAAAGCGCATGCGCCTCACCGAACACGAGCTGTCGGCACTCGCAGCCAGCGCCTGATCCTCACAACTCGACCGAAAATGTAGTGACGACTTTTCGGCTAACGCATTGATTTAACTGAAACCGATAGCCGATTCTGCGCAAGTTGGGCTATCTCGAGGCTCACGCCGACTCATTCCGGATCGAATCGACTGTCGCCTTCGAGCAGGTTTTCCTCAGCCCTGACAGGCGCGGAGCGGCGATCGCGGCGGACGCTCAGACGATCTTGCAAGCTCTACGCACGGGCGCCGGGTGCGGCATTGCGCTTGACCAGCGCCCACGCCTCTCCGAGCTGGCTGAGCAGGGACGGCAGCTTGCTGACGACGGTGTCCTGCAGGTAGTAGCTGTCGAGGTCGGGATCGAGCGTCAGGTTGGAATCATCGCCGATGCGCAGGGCGAGTGTCCGTGCAGCCGCCAGTGCATCCTGGAATCGGACATCGCGCGACACGTC
>CAZYTR010000130.1:0-7786 GCA_964650365.1 uncultured Alcaligenaceae bacterium
CCAGCGGGTACCACCAGCCTGTCTTCGCTGGGAATACCGCTGATCGCGATCCTCGCTTCCTGGCTTCAGCTCGGCGAAGAGCCGGGCAAGTCCGAGCTCATCGGCATGCTGCTGATCGGCATCGCGCTGGCGATCCTGTCCTACCTCAGCATCCGCAGACACGAAGAAGTCGAACCCATGACCGGTCAGGAGTAGAAGAGCCGTGAATGCCGTGAATGTCGTGAAGCAAGAAGACGTGAATGTAGCGAAACCGCTGGATCCGTAAAGCTAGCGGATACTGACTTACGATACAGGCCTTGCAATCATTCGCGGTTACGGTATTCACGATATTCACGACATTCACGATATTCACGGCCTTCAATGAAATCCAGCGCCTCCACCTTCCTCTCGATCCGCGGCCTGCGCTACCACGTGCGCACGTGGGGCAACCCGGATGCAGCCAAAATTTTCTTTCTGCACGGCTGGATGGACGTGTCCGCGTCGTTCCAGTTTTCAGTGGATGCGTTCAAGCACGATTGGTTCGTGATCGCGCCGGACTGGCGCGGGTTCGGACTGTCGGCATGGACCAACGACAGTTACTGGTTCCCGGATTACATCGCCGACCTCGACGCGCTGCTGAGCCATTTCCAGCCGGACGCGCCGGCGATCCTGGTCGGACACAGCATGGGTGGCAACGTCGCCAACCTTTACGCCGGCATTCGCCCGGAGCGTGTCGGAAAGCTGGTGCTGGCAGAAGGATTCGGACTGCCGCCGGCCAAGCCGGAAAAGGCGCCGGAACGCTATGCCCAGTGGCTGGACGAAAACCTCCAGCCGCCGACGCTGCGCCCCTACTCGACGTTCGCCGAAGTCATTCAGCGGCTCAAGACGAACAACCCGCGCATCACCGACGAGCGCGCCGCGTTCCTCGCTCCGCACTGGGCCGAGCAGACGTCCGGCGGCGGCATCCGACTGCGCGCCGATCCCTGCCACAAAATGGTGAATCCGGTGCTCTACCGTATCGAGGAGGCGATGGCCTGCTGGCGGCGCATTACCGCACCGGTGCTCTGGCTGTGGGGCGACAGCGAATGGATGATGAAGTGGATGAAGGGCGACAAGGCCTTGCTGGACAGCTATCGCGCCTGCTATCGCTCGCTGATCGAGCAGACCATCGCCGATGCCGGCCACATGATGCACCACGACCAACCGGAGCGATTCGCGCATGCGGTTGAATCTTTCCTGCTCGCCTGAATTTTCCGTCACGCCATTGACTGTGAGGATCTAGAATTCCCCGCGGAGCCTGGTCTTCGGGCTAACAAAACTTTCAATCGGGAGGAGTCGGATATGAACCGCGCGGCATGGTACAGGCTGTTTTCGGGACTTTTGCTCGCCGCATCGGGTCTGCTCGCGGGCCCGGCGCTCGCCGGACCGGTGGAGGAGATCCACGAAGTCGAGGAGCGTCGCTACGATGCAATGATCCGCGGCGATGCCGATGCATTGGCGAATACGCTGGCGGATGAGTTTTTCTACCACCAAGCCAACGGCAAGACCAACGACAAACCGGGCTACGTCAGACAGATGCAATCCGGCACCGTGAAAGTCTTCAGCGCTGAGCGCTATGACGTCAAGGTCAACCTCTTTGGGGATGTCGCCACGGCGATGGGCTCCACGCGGGTGGATGTCGAGATTGCCGGCGAACGGCGCAAGACCGACCTGCGCTATCTGAACGTCTGGGTCAAACGCGACGGCCGCTGGCAACTGGCCTCACGACAATCGGCGTTCACGAAGTAGGTCTTACGGCGAGTCCACGTGGACTCGACTGCCGGTGCGAAAAAAGTAGGAGCTTCGCCAAAGAGTAAGGACGCCCGCGGCGGCGAACGCGGCGGCGTAACTGTTGCTCAGCACGACGATCACCCAGAACATTATCGGTAGAACCACGACCCCGGCGTAAGTCATCGCCAGCGAAGCACCCGTCGCCGCCCCTGCCTTGCCGGCCGGTGCGATGCGGGCGACTTCCGAGAGATAAACCCCGTTCCATCCGATCGCGGTCGCGCCGTAAGCGAAACTCACTGCAAATACGGCCACGAGCGGCCACGTGGGGGTGAACGTCGCGGTGAGCGCTGCTCCCACCGACATCGTCACGCCGAGAATTCCGAGCAGCGCCCGCGGTTTCACCCAGTTGTCCGCCACGACTCCCCACGAAATGCGACCGATGATGCCTGCCGCCATCGCGGTCGCCAGCGCTGCGCCGGCCAGCGGCACAGAAAATCCGATTCGCTGGTTCAGATAGATGACGAGGAAGGTGCTGAGGGAGGCCTGCATTCCGGAATAGGTGCAGGACGCGAAAGCCATTTCGCGCAGGCGCGGATGGGCGAGCACCAGGCGCAACGGCTCCAACAGGCTTGCCGGTTTCTTCTGACGGTCGAAATGTTGCGCAAGATCCACAGAGGCCCTATACGGCTGAATCGCGGCGGCCAGAGCAATACACGTCAGACCCACGGACATCGCGGATGTCCTCCAGCCCAGGCCGACAATCAGGGCGGGCACGACCGCGCCCGCGAGCACGCCACCGATGGGCACGCCGGTCTGCTTCAACGAGAAAACGAAGCTACGAATGCGCTCGGGTGTGCGGTCCGCGAGGATCGTCGAGCTGGACGGCGTGACCGGCCCGTACCCCAGGCCCATTACCAGCGCGCCGAGCGCGACCAGCCACGCGTTGGAACTCGCCATCAGCGCGATGCCGCTACCGCACAGCAGCAGCGAAAACTGGCTCATCCGCAGCGCGCCAACGCGAGCGATGACCCCTCCGGAAAGGAGCGCCCCACAAGTAGCTGCGGTAAAGGTCAGGGCAGTGACGATCCCGACCCAGCTCGCGGGGAATCCGATGTCATCGTGTGCAGCAGGAGCGAATACCGGCGGCGCGAACACCGCCATCGACACCAGCGCCTGGATGGCCATGGTTACGATCAATGGCCACACCACGCCTTTCATCTCTTGCTTAACCTCTCACCGCAGAGGACGCGGAGGACGCAGAGGAAAAGCCGAGAGAGTGAATCAAATGGCAGCAAATTTCGACGTCAGCGAAAACTCGCTCAGCGTGGTCAGCAGCAACATCCGGCAGTTTCCAGAAGGGGTATTTTCGCAAGAGTTTTCACCATTCTTGTTCCTCGTCTTACCTCTGCGTCCTCCGCGTCCTCGGCGCTGAGTGCTGCTTTTCGCCGTCAAATCTTAGACAGGGCGAGCGCCTGATCGATGTCCCAGAGAATATCGTTGACGTCCTCGATGCCGATGGATAGCCGGATCATATCGGGCCCGACCCCTGCCTTGACTTGTTCTTCCTCCGACAATTGACGATGGGTGGTGGAAGCGGGATGGATCACCAGCGTCTTGGCGTCACCCACGTTGGCAAGGTGCGAACAGAACTGCAGCGCCTCGATGAACTTCACCCCAGCTTCCATGCCGCCCTTGATGCCGAAGGTCATGATCGAGCCGCAACCCTTCGGCAGGTACTTCTGCGCCAGCTTGTGGTACGGGCTGCTCTTCAGGCCCGGGTAATTGACCCACGACACCCGTGGATGATTGACGAGATACTCGGCGACTTTTGTCGCGTTCTGCACGTGGCGCTCCATGCGCACGTGCAATGTCTCCAATCCCTGCAAAAGCATCCAGGCGTTGAACGGCGACAACACCGGGCCGAGCGTGCGCATGGTCTCCATGCGGCACTTCATGGTGTAGCCGAAGTCGCCGAAGGTCTCGTGGAAGATCACACCGTGATAACCGCGCGAGGGCTCGGTCATCATCGGGAACTTGCCGTTGCCCCACGGGAACTTGCCGGACTCGACCACCACGCCGCCCATGGTGGTGCCGTGGCCGCCGATGAACTTGGTCGCCGAATGGATGACGATGTCAGCGCCGAACCTGATCGGCTGGCACAGGTACGGCGAGGCAAAAGTATTGTCGACGACCAGGGGCACACCCGCTTCCCCGGCGATCTTCGCCACTGCCTCGATGTCGAGCACGTTGATCTGCGGGTTGCCCATGGTTTCGGCGTAGAGGACGCGCGTCCTCGGGCTGAGCGCCTTGCGGAAATTCTCCGGGTCGTCCGGGTTCACGAACACGGTGTTGATGCCGAACTGACGGAAGGTCACGTCGAACTGCGAATAGGTGCCTCCGTAGAGCGTGCTCGCCGAGACGATTTCGTCGCCTTCGCGCAGGATGGTCAGAAGGGCGCACATCTGCGCCGCCTGGCCGGACGACGCGGCCAGGCCCGCGCGGCCGCCTTCCAGCGCCGCCATGCGCTCCTCGAACACCGCCACCGTCGGATTCGAGATCCGCGAATAGACGTTGCCGAACGTCTGCAGGTTGAACAGGCTCGCCGCGTGATCGGCCGAGTCGAACACGAACGATGTGGTCTGGTAGATCGGCACCGCGCGCGAAGCGGTGGCCGCGTCGGGAATCTGTCCCGCGTGCAGGCACAAGGTGCCGAATCCGAATTCTCTGTCTGCCATGGAAATTCCGTGAATGTCGTGAATATCGTGAATATCGTGAATGCCGTGACGGCGTGTCTGTCGTGACTAGGTGACTACCGTGAAGGCCGTGACTGCGTGACTATCGCAACTACGTAACTGTCGTGCTTCAAGACCTGCTTGCAAGCGGCGCTTTGCTCTTACGACATTCACGGTATTCACGGTATTTGCGGCCTTTGCGGCCTTTGCGGCCTTCGCGGCCCTTAGTACGGCAGCCATCGAGGCCGCTTGGCGGAGATGATCTTGGTGTTGACGCCCACCCAGTTCAGCCCCCCGAACAAACGCCCGTGCTCCATCTTGACGCAGCGGTCCTGTACCACTTCCAGCCCCGCCTTGCGTGCCTTCGCCGCCGACTTTTCGTTCATTACGCCGAGCTGCATCCACAATACCTTGGCGCCAATGGCAATGGCCTCGTCCGCGATCGGTTCGATGTCTTCGCTTTTGCGAAAGCAATCCACGATATCGACTTTTTCGGGAATGTCCTTTAGCGAGGCGTAGCACTTCTCTCCCAGGACCTCTTTGTACGTCGGGTTCACCGGGATGACGCGATAGCCATGCTGCTGCATGTACTTGGCTGCAAAGGAACTGGGCCGGTACCAGTTGGCCGAAAGGCCGACCACGGCAATGGTCTTGTACTGCTTGAGGATGCGGCGCAGCGTACTGATGTCGGTGTTGTCGCTCATGATTCACGCCAGATGCGGGAGGGCCCGGTCGAAAAGACAAATTTTATCACTCATGCCGTGCCCGCCCTTCCCTTGCACTTCCACCCGCCTTCGCCTATATCTCGTTTCATGACGGCGCTACTGCACCGGCGCATCCTTCTGCAATTCACAACCATCGTTGGAGGTAATCGACAATGCCACAAAAACGCGACGTGAACCGCGATTCTATGGATTTCCGGGATCTGATCTACCGCCCAGCGTTGGTTCGATTGCGCGACCACGTGTTGCCGAAATGGGAGCACCTGCAAATCCTCGACCAGGAGAACGAAGGTGCGTGCACCGGCTTTGGCCTGGCGGCGGTGATCAACTATCTCAATTGGGAAAACGGCGACAAAGTCCGGGTCAGTCAGCGGATGCTGTTCGAGATGGCGAAACGGCATGATCAATGGCCCGGGCACAAATACGACTGGAGCAGCGCCCGGGGCGCGATGAAAGGCTGGCACAAGAACGGCGCCTGCCCGGAAAGGTTGTGGCCCTACGATCCGAAGAACCCCGGCATCCTTACGGAGCAGAGACAGCGCGCCGCGCTCAGCCACAGACTCGGGGCGTACTACAGGGTGCTGCCACGCCGTTCCGACCTGCATGCGGCGCTGAATGAAGTCAGCGTGGTGTTCGCTTCGGCCGCCACGCACAAAGGCTGGGACGAAATGGGCAAGTCCCGCATCCCCTACGACCCGTCCTGGTCCGAGGACGGCGGACACGCTTTCGCGATCGTCGGTTATACCGATGACGGATTCCTGGTGCAGAACTCCTGGGGCAAGCGCTGGGGCAACTTCCGATCGGGCAAGCGCGGTGTCAAGGGCGTGGCAGTGTGGACCTACGAAGATTTCGAGCGCAATGTCTGGGACCTCTGGGTCGCGCGCCTGGCGCGTCCGCTTGACACCCGCGCGTCATTGCGTCCCGCGAAGTACACACAGTCCTCCGGCGGGACACGACTGTCGACATCCGGTCCGCCGCGCCACACGATCCGCGACCACTACCTGCACATCGATGACGGCCAGTACGACCCGCAGGGAGATTACCCCTCTTCGGCGGCAGAGGCCGAGGACATCCTGGGCCGCGCGGTAAACGGCGCGGACGGTAAGCGTCCACCTGCGCATCTCCTGCTATATGCGCATGGGGGGCTGAACTCGATCAAGGATTCGGCGATGCGCGTCGGGAAATGGCGCGAAGTCTTCCGCGACAACGGCGTGCACGAAATTCACTTCATCTGGGAAACCGGTCTGTTCGACGAGTTGCGCGACGTGCTGTCGGGCAAACAACGCCTGGTCGAGGAGCGTGTCGGAGGGGCGAGCGACTGGTGGGACACCGTGCTGGAGAAAGTCGCCCACCCGTTGGGCCATGCGTTGTGGAAGGAGATGCGCACCGACGCCGATATCGCGTTCCAGGACACCCGTGCGGGCACCCACACACTCGCGACCCTGGCGCGTCAGCTCGGCAAGCTTTCCGCAAGCAAGCGCCCGAAATTGCACCTGGTCGGCCACAGCGCGGGTTCGATCTGGCACGGCCATCTGCTTGAGCGCTGGAGGACTCTCAACGGATCGCCGATGGAAAACTTGATTCTGTTTGCCCCGGCCTGCACCCACGAACTGTTTGATACGAAAATCCGCGCCGCCCTGACCGCCGGCCTGGTCGGCAAGCTGCACCACTTCCTGCTCGACGACAGGACCGAAAGGGACGATAACGTGGTCGCCGTCTATCGCAAGTCGCTCCTGTACCTGGTTTCCAATTCCTTCCAGAAGCACAACTCGGTCGAGCCGATCATGGGGATGCAGACGTTCCTCGATAAGCTGCCGGTGACCGGGATCCAGAAAAAGGTTGCGACCTACATCACCAAACGCGACATGGACAAGACGGCGAGTACGTCACACGGCGGCTTCGACAACGACGAGAAAACGATGAACGCGATGCTGACGCTCGTGCTCGGCAAGTCGCCGAGCAGGCGCTTCTCCAAGGCGGAACTCACCGGCTACTGAGGCCGCAGCCGGTGGCAGCGGGCTGGGTGCCGGTTTTACCGGGTCAGAAGTCAATGGCACTATTTTAAGCGGCAGTTTCCTTCCCCCGCTTGCGGGGGAAGGCCAGGATGGGGGCTGCTCGATTCTGCCCCCTCCCCAACCCTCCCCCGCGCTACTCGCAAGGGAGGGAATCCGCATTGCTTACTGCCAAGGTAGCGCCATTGGGGTCAGCAGGCCATTTACATTCTGCGCGAGAAATTCCTCCGACATTCTTCCGATGTGTTTCAGCGCGATCATTTCGAATCACCTTTGACCGGCGCCGGGAGCATTCGTGCCCAGGCGCGCCTCACGTTCGTCCCTGGAAAGTTTGCCGATTTCCTTCACTTCCGCATAGAAGCGCTTGAAGTCGCCGCCGTCCCCGGCAAACATGCGCCGGAACGCGGGAACCAGCTCCGTATAGGTCGCCACCGGCACCAGATTGGCGTTGTTCAACTCACCTGCGAAGAACCGGTCGTAGCCCGCAAATCCTTTCCAGCTTTCCTTCAGTTGCAGATACTCGGCCCTTAGCTCGGCGAAGATCCCGGCCTTCTTTCTCCTCTTCTCCTCG
>CAZYTR010000131.1:0-2296 GCA_964650365.1 uncultured Alcaligenaceae bacterium
GTGTCAGGTGTCAGGTGTCAGGTGTCAGGTGTCAGACACCAAAAAGTTTCAGCGGGCTCTCCAAACTGAAACCTGAAACCCGACAACTGATTTCCTCCTGACTCGTCACCCGACCCTCGACACTCTTTCCTGACCACTCGACCCTGGTTTTCCCTCGTTCCTTTTTTTGCATTCGCTCTCGCAGGTTTCCTAGAAAATTATGCCGAAGAGCTTTTTCACCAGCTCTTCGAGCGGCATCATGGTGAGTAACAGCGGCACGATCGGCGCAAGCGTCACGGCCGCGAGTTGGAGTATGGCCTCCTTGGTAAAGGGCACGACACGCATGGTCCGCACGACCTCGTAACTATTGCCCAGATCGGCGAGGGACTGGATGTCGGCGCTACCGACAAACGGCTCATCGGCAGGCGCGCCGCCGCGCAGCCATTTGCCATCGAACTCGCGCACGTAACGCTCCGCCAGCGTGCCATATTCGCGCCGGCCCGTGCGCTTTACCTGCGCCAGCTGAGGCGTAAACACGAGCAGCGGGCCGAGGACCACGCATAGCAGAAAGCTGACCGCGACGGCGATCTCGACCTTAAAATCAGGCAGTGTGGCGCCGAGGTAGAAAATCCGGTTGGCGAGGTTTCCGGCCAGCAGCGCGCCATGCGCCATCAGTAGCGGGATGAAGGCGTAAACCGTGTTGGAAAGAAATCCACTACCGCCAGCACGGTCCGGATGCGACGGCACCAGGCGTAGCTCTAGGCGTGACACCTGCCAGAGAAAGCGCGCCCAGATAAACAAGCGAAAATACCAGCGGAACAGCAGAAATTGGAAGATCGGCACGCTGACGTAGCCATACCACATCCCGGCGAGCGAGAGTTTCGAGCCCTCGCCGGAAGGTGTCGCGTACCACGTCGCCGCATCGAGTGCCGTGTAGTGGCGCCAGACGATTAGGATGCCGACGCCATACACGAAGGCGATCAGCAGCACCTCGGCGAGCACCGAGTTGCGCAGCCGAAATGCCGACGCGATGGCGGCTTTGAACCGAGGCATAGCGCTCTCGGAAATCAAATTACGCTCGAGAAAAACCTTCACCACGGAACGCAAGCGCTGGTGCACCACCAGCTCGGCGGCGATCATCAGGGGCAGCGCCACCATGAAGCGGACGTGAACTTCCACGTCCAGCAGGAAAGGTACGGCTACGCTCCCGCCCAGCAGCTGTCCTTGCAGAGCCGCGAGCGCCAACAGCGGCAGCCAGGCAAACAGCGAGATGACGATGATGCGTCGGCGCACCATCATCAGCGCATCGTCGGACAGATGGGCGCGACGCAGGAGCTGGTATAGCGGCCCACCGAGGACGAGCGAGAAGTCCGGTGGTGCATCGAGTTTGTCGATCGTCTTGTTCATAGGATCGCACCTCGTCCCCGTCACTTCTTCACAGGAGATAACAGAGGAAACAGAGCTTGAAACAATTTCTCAGTCGTAGGATTCGCCCGACGGCACATCGTTGAGGCTCCACCGCTTCTCCTCAGCTCATCCCGCGGTACATGGACGCGGCCTTCGCCATCCTTCCTCCCGTCCACATAATTCTTCAGCCAACCTGAATGATCTGGTTGAGCTGTTCGCAGACCTGCATAAACAACGCGTTGGATAAAGCGCCGAGACGGTGTGTCTTGGCTTTGCGCAAGCGCCAGTCGAAAGACTTGGGTTGGTGGCAAAGCACATAGCTGGTTTGTCCGGTCTTTCGTCCTGACGCCTTGCCCACGGCAACTGCAAAGGGATTGTCGGCGTTGTATTCCGCTGTCGTCATGGGCAAGCCGATGACCAGCGATGTCTTCTCGTTGAAGATACGCGGCGAGAGCACCACAAACGGGTGGACATCGCGCATTTCGCGCCCGACCTGCGGATTGCAATCGATCCAGATGATGTCCTGCCGGTCCGGCACCCAAGGCTTACGTTTGCCCGCCGCCACTGGTCTGGCGGCTACCAACGTTCGGCTCCCAGCTTTTGTGTCGTGGCCATCTGCTCGCCGCCGTGGCGTTTTGGATCATAGGCAGCCAAGCGTTGTTCCAGGGTAAGCCGCGAATCATCAACCGGCGTGATCACAACCTGATCGCCTTCAACCGATACGCGCACGCGCTGATCGACATGCAGGTGCGCTTCCCGCGCCACCGCAGCCGGCAAGCGAACACCCAGATTGTTACCCCACTGTTTGATATCCAGAACCGCTTCGATCATGACACCACTCCTTGCATAAATGTATAAACGCAAGTCTATACGTATTGAGGGGCTCGGTCAATTTCGATGTGTCTATTGA
>CAZYTR010000132.1:0-9982 GCA_964650365.1 uncultured Alcaligenaceae bacterium
CGCAGCAGCAGTTCCATCGCTGCCACAGTCAGCAGGATCACACCAAGACCGGTCAGAACAGAGTAGCGCCGGGCCCGTTTCGCAGCCGCCCGATTCTGCGGCGTCTGCGGCGACGGTGCCCCGTAGGTAGGATGGGCCATGGAGCGTGATACCTCTCGGGGCTATTGGCCTAGGCCGGCGCGACGTCTGGCCAGCACACCTTAGTGGCTAGAGTAGAGCATAGGCCGGGGCGGTTCCGCCATGATTGCCGGCTCAGCTCACCCAGGCCGCCGGCACCCGCATGTTCATCGACAGCAGCATCTGCGCGAACGCCTTGCCCTGTGCGTCGACCCGCAGTGATGCGGTAGCGCCACCGCCCAGCGCGTCGGTCATCAGGAAATTGAATGCATGAAAACCGGGGAGCTCAAACCGCTCCACGGTGCCATCGACCAGATGATCGAAATAATCCGCGACCACGTCACTGGTCAGCTTCCTGTGCAGTAACGCATAGTACTCCGGCCGGCGGCACATGACGCCGACGTTGGCATCGTTCCCCTTGTCGCCGCTACGGGCGAAGACCAGTTTCTCCAGCGGCACGTCGGTCCAGGCACCGCTGGTATCCGGTGGCATCACGGTCGTTTGGCATTTCGGTGTCGGCACTGACGTTTCACCACCGACATAGCACCGCTCGACGACAACCTCATCGCCGATTTGCACCGTGACTGGCACCCGGTCCTTGTTAATCAAGGTCGAATGGATCCGCATCAGCGGCTGGGGCTGGGCGCGTGCCGCACCAAAACCGCTCATGCCCGGTGTCGCCGAGGTCGCCAGATAGGCCATTTCTGCGGCGGCGAACCGCAACGCCTCGCGGTTATCGTGATGCAAACCGTACTTGCCCATGACTTCACGGGTGTCTTTTGTCCGCGCATGCGCTCCGTAAGTGTCTTCGGCACCGATGATCTCGATGCACACCTGACGATAATCGCCGAGGCCCCTGCCCGCGAACACCCGCCGGGTACGGCTGATCCAGGCCTCCAGCGAGCGGCGCGCCTTCTCCGCCGCCCTGGGGCCGGCCATGAAAAAGCTGCCGGTAAGACGGAACCCGTCTATCCAGGTCGCGCACACCTTGTACTGCGGACCGGGTGCCCGCCCTCTGGCACCGCTGACGCGCACGCGATTGTCTCCGATCTGTTCCAGCCGAATGTGGCTGAAATCGCAAACCACATCCGGCAGCAGATAATTGGCCGGATCGCCAATCTCGTAGAGGATCTGTTCGCCCACCGTGCCAGGGGTTGCGATCCCGCCGGTGTCGCGGGGTATCTCGATGACGAAGGTGCCGTCTTCGCTCACCTCTGCAATGGGATAGCTCATGTTCGAGAAGTCCGGAACCAGGTACCAATCGGTGAAATTACCCCCAGTACACTGCGCGCCGCATTCGATAACGTGACCTGCCAGCGAGCCCTGCGCGAGACGGTCGAAGTCCGCTGCCAGCCAGCCAAACTCATGCATCAGCGGGCCCAGAGCCACAGCGCTGTCGACGACTCTGCCAGTGACGACTACATCGGCGCCGGCGGCCAGCGCATCGGCGATCGGTGCTGCACCGAGGTACGCATTTATGCTCGCCAGACACGGCGGCAGCGGCTCGCCGCTACGTATCTCGGCAAGTTCTGCGGGATCCCACTCGACGGCTCGTGACGCGAGATCGTCACCGTAGACGGCGGAAATCTTGAGGTCGAGCCCCAGTTCACGGCACAGCGCCCTCAATGCAGCGAGACACGCGGGCGCATTGACGCCAGCGGCGTTGGCGATAATGCGTATACCCTTCTTCGCACAGTCTGCCAGCACATCGCGCATCGCGACCGTGACGAAGTCGACCGCATAGCCAAGTGACGCATCCTTCGCCCGCGCTTGCGACAGAATCGCCATCGTGGATTCTGCCAGGTAATCGAACACCAGGTAATCAATGTCGCCTCTTTCGACCAGCTGTCGCGCGGACAGCTGGCTGTCCCCGTAGAAAGCCGACGCACAACCGATCCTGACCGTTTTGTCCGCCACGTCGCTAGTCGTCGCCATCGCGTCTTTCAACAATCGTTGCGAGCACCTGCCGGGCCCTGACTTGTTGTCCCGCCCTCGCGCTCACGGATTCCACGACACCACGGAAGCTGGCACGGAGCCGATGCTCCATCTTCATCGCTTCCAGAACGATCATGGTCTGGCCCCGCGACACCTGCTCGCCCTCGCGGATCAACACTTCCACAATCGATCCGTCCATCACCGCTTCAACGCGGCCGTTGCCGGCGCGCTGATGTGCCGCGGCCGGCGCGTGTGTAACGTTTGTAAACACGAAGTGCCCGGTGCCATCGTCAATGAAGATCCGGTCACCTTCGAATGCGTGGTCGAACGCCTCGCGCACATCGTTTGTTAACGCGTAGCACCGCCCGTCATCCGCGTCCGTGGCCGGCGCAATGCGCAATTCGGTGGTCCGCCCGGCGACCGTCACACGGTACAGGCCCGCGTCCTCGATCAGCCGCACGCTGTGCGGCTCGCCAGCGAATTCCAGCCGGAACGTATATTCTTCAGGCACGGCCCTGCGCCACCCACCCTCCCCGGGCGCATGGCGTTGCCCTCGACGGTAGAAGAGTACCGCCGCCCGCGCAAGGCTGCCGCAACCGGGCCCACCGCCACTTATGGAGACATCGTCACTAAAATGTCGAACGATGAAATCCGTTGTCGCCCGACCCTCAGCGAACACGGGATGCTGCAAAACGTTGTGCAGGAATGCCTTGTTGTTGTTCACCCCCAGCAAACGGGTGTCCAGCACGGCCGAGGCCAGACGCCGGCGCGCGATTTCCCGGTTCTCGCCGAAGGCGACGATTTTCGCCAGCAGCGGATCATAATGCGGCCCGATCGTCTGGCCTGACTTGATCCCGGCATCCACTCGCACGCCCACTCGCTGCGGCATTTCGAAGCTGATAACCCGGCCCGTCTGCGGCAGGAACTTCCGGCGTGGATCTTCAGCGTACAGGCGCACTTCAATCGCATGCCCGCAAAACTCGATCTCGTCCTGACGCAACGGCAACGGTTCGCCGGATGCGACAATCAACTGCCACGCAACGAGATCCTGTCCTGTAATAAGCTCCGTCACCGGATGCTCAACCTGCAGGCGCGTATTCATCTCCAGAAAGAAGAAACCGCCGTCCTCGTCGACCAGAAATTCGACAGTCCCTGCACCGAGGTAGTCGCAACAACGAGTCGCCTTCACGGCAGCCTCACACATACGCCTGCGTAGCGGCTCATCGACGAACGGTGATGGAGCCTCCTCGACGATTTTTTGGTGACGACGCTGGATGGAGCAGTCGCGCTCCCCAAGGTGCACAACATTGCCGTGGACGTCGGCAAATACCTGAATCTCGATGTGGCGCGGCCGGACGAGCGCCCGCTCGAGGATCAACCCATCGTCGCCGAATGCGCTCTTCGCCTCGGAACGCGCGGTCTTTAACTGTGCGGCCAGATCACGCTCTTCGGTGACCAGCCGCAAACCCCGTCCGCCGCCACCCGCCGAGGCCTTTACCATCAGCGGAAAACCGATTTCAGCGGCCTTCTCAAGCAAAACGTTATCGCTCTGGGCGCTGCCGTGGTAACCCGGAATACAGGGCACGCCGGCCGCAAGCATGGTGTCCTTCGAACGACGCTTACTGCCCATCAGCGCGATCGCCTCCGAGCCGGGGCCGATAAAGACCAAACCGGCCCGTTCGCATGCCCGGGCGAAATCAGCGTTCTCCGCCAGGAAGCCATACCCGGGATGAATAGCATCCGCGCCGGTCCGTCGGGCGGCCGCGAGGATATTTTCCATCGCAAGGTACGAATCCGCGACACCCGGTGGTCCGATGCAAACGGCCTGATCGGCCAGCGTGACGTGCAGGGCGTCGGCATCGGCCTCGCTGAAGACCGCAACCGTGCGGTAGCCGAGATCGCGTGCGCTGCGGATAATGCGCACCGCGATCTCGCCACGGTTTGCGACCAGAATCCTGCTAAATGCGCTCACCGATCACTCTTCGCTACGGATGGGCTACGGATGGACTACGCATGCTCACTCCGCCCACTGCGGCAGGCGCTTCTCGAGAAAGGCGCAAGTACCTTCCCTTCCTTCTGCACCGCGCATGGCGGCGGTGAACTCGGCGGCAGCCCGATCCAGAAGATTCTCCAGATCCCCATGCCCTACATCGAGCAGTAACTGCTTGGTCACGGCCGTAGCGCCCGGCGCGCATCGCATAATGCGTTTCATCAGGTCTTTCAGGCTGGCCCCCATCTGCTCCTGACTGTGCGTCAGCTGGTGGACGATGCCGAGCGCAAGGGCCTCTGCGCCGCTGATCCGCTCACCGGTCAGTGCCAGCCGGCGCGCCTGGGTCAGCCCGATCCGCGTGACCACGAAAGGTGCGATCTGAGCCGGAATGATCCCGAGTCCGGTCTCGGGCATCGCAAAGAAAGCGCCTTCGTCGGCAATGGCGATGTCGGAGACGCATACCAGACCCAGCCCGCCACCGAGGACGGCCCCTTCGAGCAAGGTGATGACTACCTGAGGCGCGCGATTGACGAGTGTGATCATGCGTCCGAAATCACGGTTGAACATCCTGGTTGCGTGCGCAGCGTTCTCCTCATCCGCATCATCGATATTCATGCCGGAGATGTCGCCGCCAGCGCAGAAGTTGCCCTCGCTGCCGCACATCACGATCGCCCGCACCGATCGCTCACTCTCCACGGCCCTGAACACGGCCATGACCTCGCGTATCACTTCCGCATTCATCGCGTTGCGCTTTTGTGGCCGGTTAAAGGTGATGGTCAGCGCGCCGGCTTCGAAATTCAAAGCCAGCTCCTTGCACTCCGGCACCCGCGTGGTCTCTGTTATTTGCATCATCACCTCGTCACTTATCATTCATACGCCGGGCAGTATTACAGACGAGCGATGCCGAAGGTATTGCTATTGACCTGTCGCCGATCTGCTTCGCGGCAGACACGGAGCACGAAGCCCACCACTGCCCGCGTGTCGCGCGGGTCGATGATGCCGTCATCCCACAGCCGTGCTGTATTCGCCAACGCGCGGGACTTTGCTTCCATTGTCTGCACCGTCTCATTCTCCAGGGTGTCGAGTACTGCCGTATCCACCTTCCCGGTGCGTTGCATCTTCGCCTCCGCTACTGTCCGCAACACGCTGCCTGCCTGCGCGGGCCCCATGACCGAAACCACTGAGCGTGGCCAGGCGAATATGAATCTCGGTGACATGCCTCTGCCGCACATAGCGTAGTTTCCCGCACCGTACGAGCCGCCGACTACGATGCTGATCATCGGGATCGTGCTGTTGGTCACGGCCTGAATCATCTTGGCGCCATGTTTGATAATTCCGGCCTGTTCCGCGTCGGTGCCGACCAGAAAACCGGTGGTGTTGTGCAGGAAGAGAATCGGGGTACCCGCCTGCTCGCAAAGCTGAATGAATTGTCCACCCTTCATCGCGCCCTTTGCGGTAATCGGCGCGTTGTTGCCGATGACGCCGCAAGGATGTCCCTGCATCTCCATGGTTCCGCAGACTGTGCCGTGGTCATAGTCGGGCTTGAAGTCCAGAAAAGCGGATCCATCGGCGATGCGCGCAACAATCTCGCGAACGTCATAGGGGGTTTTTGGATCTTCGGGCACGACGCCCAGCAGTTCTTCGGCGGCATATAGCGGCTGCTTTCCCGGCACAGCGTTCGCTGTGGCGATCCCGCCGAGCTTGCCCGGTTCGTTCCAGCCGAGCTTCGCGACGATTTCGCGCGCGATCCGGATACCGTCGGCATCATTCTCCACGAGATAGTCGGCGGTACCCGCAATGCTTGCGTGCATCTCGGCGCCGCCGATCTCTTCATCCGTGGCAATCTCTCCCGTTGCGGCTTTCAGCAGTGGCGGACCCGCCAGATACACCGTCGATTGATTGCGGACCATGATGACGTAATCCGAAAGCCCGGGCTGGTAGGCGCCACCAGCGGTCGCGCTGCCATGCACGACGGTGATCTGCGGGATACCCGCGGCCGACAAGCGGGCCTGGCGCGCGAACATGACCCCGGAATAGCCGAAAAAATCGCCAAGCAACTTCAGATTGCCGCCACCGCTTTGAGCCAGCACGACAACCGGTAGCTTGTTCTCTTCGGCGAGGTGCAGCATGCGCAGGCGCTTGTCGCCACCGAGCGGCGTGATACTGCCGCCCTTGGTCAGATAGTCATCAACCATCACCATGCAGCGGGTGGCTTCGATGTAGCCGATACCGGCGATACAACTGCCACCGGCGGCCGACCCGTCGACATCCTCCTCCTGCAGGTAGCCACACAGCGTGGACAGGTCCAGAAATGGCGCGCCGGGATCCAGCAACAGGCTCAAGCGGTCCCGCGGCGGTAGCAACCCTCGCTCGATATAGCGGGGCGCCTTGGCCGCCGCGGCTTCAATCACGCGCCGCTCGATGGTGCGGAATTCGTCAACAGCCTCAAGCATGACACGCGCGTTGCCCTGGAACTCCGCGGAACTTGCGTCGAGTTGGGATTCGATGACTGCCATTTACGCCACGTCCTGTCCCGGACCCGATCCGGAAATCATACCCATATGCTTGCAGATGATGGCGAGCATCACCTCGTCGGCGCCGCCGCCGATGGACACAAGCCGCGCATCCCGGTAGGCCCGTGCCACGGGGTTGTCCCACATGTAGCCCATGCCGCCCCAGTACTGCAGGCAGGCATCGGTGACCTCCCGGCAAAGTCGCCCTGCCTTGAGCTTGGCCATGGACGCTTTCATCGTCACGTCCTCGCCATTTATGTAGCCCTCTACCGCGACGTAGACCAGCGCCCGCAAGGCCTCGATTTCGGTCTGCAGTTCCGCAAGCCGGAAACGGACCACCTGGTTTTGCAGGATCGATCTGCCGAATGCCTTTCTCTGGCGGGTGTATGCCATCGTATCGGCAATGCAGCCCTCCATGACTTTCAGGTTGCCGGCGGCCGCAAACAGGCGTTCCTCCTGGAACTGGATCATCTGGTAGGCGAAGCCCTTGCCCTCATCACCGATCCGGTTCTTCTGCGGTACTCGCACGTCCTCGAGAAAGATCTGCGCGGTATCAGACGAACGCATGCCGAGTTTGTCCAGCGGAGCCGAGAACGAGATTCCCCTGGTCGCGGTGGGCACGATAATCAGCGACTTGTTGCCGTGCGGTACACCGTCACTGGTGTTCACCAGCAAACAGAGGAAGTCGGCCTGGGTGGCATTGGTGATCCACATCTTCGAACCGTTGATGAGGTAGTCGCCGTTAGCCTTCGTCGCGGTGGTTTGGATCGCAGCGACATCCGAACCCGCACCCGGCTCGCTGACCGCGATCGCGAACACGGCCTCCCCCGTTATGGCCGGCCGCAGGAACTCCTCGCGGAGTGCGTCGCTGGCAAATTTCGCCAGTGCCGGTGTCGCCATGTCCGTCTGCACGCCGATCGCCATGGCAACGCCGCCGCTACGGATGCGTCCCAGTTCCTCCGAGAACACGATCTGGTAACTGTAGTCCAGCCCGAGACCGCCGTATTCGGTCGGCTTGGCGATCCCGAGGACGCCGATGTCGCCCATCTTTTTGAATAACTCGTGCGCGGGGAATATGCCGTCCTTTTCCCATTGATCGCAATGCGGGTTGACTTCCTTGTCGATGAACCGCGACACGGCATCGCGGATGGCGAAGTGCTCATCGGTGAAACGCATGCCCTAATCCTGCCACGGACTGAGCGACTTGCCGACCACTACCGTCTTTTTGAAGGCAGGGCGCTCCATCAGATGCCTCAGGTATCCCGCGGTTTGCGGCTGGTATTGCTGGTCCAGCCCGAGGACTCGCCCAAGATAGAGCGCGTAACCGACGCAGATATCGGCGATCGTGAAACGCCCGTCGCACAGATACTTCCGGTTGACCAGATGCGCGTCTAAGCGGCGCAAACGCGCGATGTACCACTTGGCGTAGTCGTCGGCGGCCTGCGGCAGCCGGCGCTCCTCCGGCTCTAGCAGACGGTAGCGCATGACGATGGCTTGAGGGAATGTCAGCGTTGCGTCGCTGTGAAACAGCCAGTTAATGTAGTCCGCGTACTCGGCGTTATCCGGCTTGAGCCCGAATTCGTGCCGACCGTAGCGCTCGACCAGATAGTGACAGATCCCGCTGGATTCCGTCATGGTTGCGTCGCCATCGGTGAAATAGGGGACGGTGCCGAGAGCATTTACGCCCAGATAAGCCTTCTGAAATACGCGCGGTGGAAACGGCAACTCGACGACCTCGTAGTCAAAACCCATCTCCTCCATGGCCCACAGCGGGCGCAGCGAACGGGCATTGTGACAATGCCAGAGCTTCATCTTCATAGCCCGTACTGGCGTACCGCGAGATCCCGCATGATCTCCTCGGAGCCGCCGCCAATCGCGTTCACCCGCACCTCGCGGTAGATCCGCTCAACCCGACTGCCGCGGATGAAGCCGATGCCGCCCAGGATCTGCATGGCCTCGCGTGCGCAATACTCCATGGTCTGGCTGCATTGAACCTTCAATAGCGCAATGTCCCCCGGGTTTCCCCGGCCCGATACAATCTGGTGAGACACGACCTGGATATATCCCTGCGTGGCGTTTATTCGTTGCTTCATTTCCGCGATCTTGTGGCGGATGACCTGGTGGTCGGCGAGGCGCTTACCGAAGGTCTTGCGTTGTTGCGCCCAGTCGACGGCCTCTTCCAGACACACGCGCGCGAAGCCCTCCATGCCCGCCGCCATGGCCATCCGCTCTTCATTGAAGTTGTGCATGATCACCTTGAAACCGGCGTTCTCTTTGCCGAGCAGATAACCTTCCGGCACCCTGACATTGTCGAAATAGATGGTCGCCGTGTCCGACGCCCACCAACCCTGTTTACGCTTGAGTTCGGTGCGCGAGACGCCCTCGCAGTCCGCAGGGATGAGTAAGGTCGAGACACCATGCGCGCCCGGGCCGCCGGTACGCACGGCAGTGGTAAACCAGTTGGCGCGCATGCCGCCGGTGATGTAAGTCTTCGTCCCATTGACGACGTAGGCGTCCCCGTCGCGGCGCGCCGTCGTCGCCAGTTGCGCAACATCCGACCCCGCGCCGGGCTCGCTGATGCAAAGAGAGATGTTTTTCTCGCCACGCAACACCGCGGCGACGACTTCGCCCTGGATCGCCTCGCTCGCGAAGTTGACCACGGGTGGCAAACCTATGTTGTGCACCATCAGGCTCGCACCGATGCCGCCTGCGCCAATACGCGCCAGTTCTTCGTTCAATATATTCTTGTGCCAGACGTCGATGCCTTCCGAGAGACCGCCGAATCTCTCCGGGTATCCCAGACCCAGCAGACCGACCTCACCGGCTTTCTGCCAGAGTTCGTCGGGGATACAGCCCGCCTCGTCCCATTCAGCCGCGTAGGGCATGACTTCCTTGTCGAAAAACCGCCGCAGATGAGCGCGAAAGTCTTCGTGCTCGGGGCTCAGGTGGGGATTCGGCAATCGTGCGCTATCAAAAGTCAGGGACATACCGTTTTCCTCGAGCAATGGCGTCTTTTTCTACCGACGCCCGATCGCCGGACGTGCTCGTGCCGATTTAGCCACGCCGGCGAAGGCGCTCCTACAAAAGGTCGGCGATGTCCTGGAGCAGGCCCTTGTCGTCCGGCCTGGTGGCTGGCGGATAGCGCTTCACGACCTGGCCATCGCGATTGATCAGGAACTTCTCGAAGTTCCATTCGATATCGCCGGGAAACTCCGTGGTGAGCCACTGGTAGACCGGATGTCGCCCCGCCCCGTTGACGTCGACCTTGCCGGTCAATGGAAACGTCACGTCGTAGCTGGCCTGACAGAACTGCATGATCTCCTTCGCCGTGCCCGGCTCCTGGCCGCCGAACTGGTTGCAGGGGAAACCGACCACCACCAGGCCGTCGTTGGCCAGCTCTTCCTGCAGCTTCTGCAGCCCCGCGTAC
>CAZYTR010000133.1:0-7146 GCA_964650365.1 uncultured Alcaligenaceae bacterium
TCCGCGGCCGCTCGATCTTCTGCAACGCGCAGATGAGCGCGCGCGATCTGCGCCGACATTGCCAACCCGACGCCGCGGCCGAGACGCTGCTCGAAAACGCCATGACCAAGCTCGGCCTCTCGGCCCGAGCCTACACGCGCATCCTCAAAGTGGCACGCACCATCGCCGACCTTGGCGACTCGTCAGACATCATCTCCGCCCATGTCGCGGAGGCGATTCAGTACCGCAGCCTCGATCGGGCGTTTCACTGACACCCGCCGCTCGAAAAGTGGACGGGCTTCCGTCCCGCCAGCTACACAACTCAGACCTGGCAAATTGCGTGGCTCGAAAATGCGCTGATTCTTGAACAGTAGCCCGCGCCTGTTTCTCTTCGTATCGGCAGATGACGCCCCGGTTGCGCTACGAGTAAGGTGAGCACCCCTGAATTAAGCCGCTGCGTGGTCAGTGACCGCATCGGACATTTCAGGCCGACTTGCGACAGGCGAGAAGTTGATCCCGCAACGCCGGGTCGATGGATTGATCGCCTAGCCAAATGCGAAAGTATGCCGCTGCGAAGTCGGCTCCCGGGATGATCCCTTTGCTTCGACCGTTCAACGCCAATTCAGTTCCAAGCCCCGGTACGTAGGTCAGCGCATAGCGGTCACCGGGGCTGACGGTTTCATACAGCGCGTTCATTTGTTCCAGCCGCGGGCGCAGCTGCGTCAGAGTGTTGGGATCGACGTTCCGCGCAAGAACCTCATCCCCAGCTTTGCCGAAAGCAGAACCCTTGATGCCCCAGAAATAGCTCAGCTCCAGCCGCTTGGGCACATCCGTGAGTGCCTCCTGGGCCGCCACGCCAGCATCGAGGTACAGGCCGGCGACGTACCCCTTGAACAGCACTTTGTAGCGCAGCAGCCCCACGCAGTGGAGTGCAAGTGTGACGTCGCCGCGCTGGTACTGCTCGGCAAACTGGACCCCCTCGATCTCGGCGGCTGTGCCGGAACGGGGCGTGGACGCGATAAGTAGGAGGATCACGGTGATCGCTGCGGCGGCCCGGGACGTAGCCATATAGAGCTCCTTCATTCCAACAGTTGCGTCGTCGAGAGACATCACGCCAAGTTTCATAACGCCGCGGACTATTGCTGCAATAGCCCGACGGCCTCGGTTCGCAGTGCCCGGTTGCGCTCGAACTCGCCCCGAAACGCGCTCGTGACCATGTCAGCGCCACGCTTTGCGGCTCCGCGCATCCGCAAACACATGTGCTCTGCACGAACGATCACCGCAACCGCCCGTGCCTCCAGGTGCTGCGAGATCGCGTCGGCGATGTCCGCGGTCAGGCGTTCTTGGAGCTGTGGCCGGCGCGCAAACACGTCGACGGTGCGGGCGATCTTGCTGAGCCCAACGACTCGACCCTTGGCCGGCAAGTAAACCACTTGCGCGGTGCCATTGAACGGCAGCAGATGATGCTCGCAGAGGCTCGAGAACTCGATGTCGCGGACCAGAACCAGATCGTCGCTCTCCGTGCGGTGTTCAAACACCCGACCCAGATGCTGCGCCGGATCCTCTCGCAGGCCAGCAAGCAACTCGGCATAGGCCCGCGCGACCCGCCGAGGTGTCTCGACAAGGCCATCCCGATCGGGGTCTTCGCCGACTGCGAACAAGATCTCACGCACGGCACGTTCAATGCGGGGCAGGTCAAACAGCACGTTCGTACGAACCTCGGGAGAGCGTTCGGATTCATCGGTTTTGCGAAGCAGAGCGACGGCGGACATTGGTGTATCTCCTTTCGGTTGGATGCGTCCTAGTCTTGCTACAGCAGACTGGCCGGACTGCGCAGCGGAACGCGGACGGTGGAGGTGCTCAAAACGTCTCGGAGCCACAACAGGCTGGGCATCACACAGGCCCACACGACGGCGATGCCGACAAGGCTCAGGCCCGCGTGCGCCGGCAACTCAATCGCGCCGAGCCGTGCGCCCGCCACATAGCTGACCGGTCCGCAGAGGGCGCCGAGCACGGCCGCCAGTCGGTAACGCCCGGCAAGCCACGACATCGAGGCGTTGAGCGTCGTGGCGAAGATCATCCAGATGGCCACCATCCATAGCGGACAGAGCCAGGGTGCAGCACTCGTGCGTGTGAACGCGTACAGGCCCGCGGACGCCTGCAGCGTGTCGACCGCAAATCCAAAGATCCCTATCATTAGAATTAGCCTGGCCTCCTGCACCGGTGCGGCGTTCATGAACAAGTGAATGAGCAGCAGCGCGGCCACCACCGACGGACCCAGCCAGAGCTGCCCGTCGCCGGCCCCCATTACGCAGGCAAACCAGCCGAGGTAAAACATCGCGAAGTTCGTCAGTCGACCCATACGCTTCCTTTCCCAAGTTCAGATGTACGCCCACCTTTAGCTCGCGAACGGAGCGGTGTCAACTTACGTCCAGACAAATATTGACATCGTAAGCCGTCCGCGCTAGATGAGAGGGCAGAGAGGTTCGGAAGCATGTCGATCGAGAAAGGTGAATCGCTTATGGCCGACAAGCCGCAGGCCCGTGCACCCGACGTCGACAGAGAACGGACGTACGGCAATCCAGCGCGACGGGCGGTCGTGCTCGTCGGTCACGGCGGTGTGCCGCGCGACTATCCGCGCGAGCGCCTGACGCAGCTGCGCGGCCTGGAGGCGAAGCGACGCGTCACGAAAGCGCCACCCTCCCCGGAGGAAGCCGCACTGGAGACGGAGTTGCGGCAGTGGCCCCGAACCCCGGCCACGGATCCCTATCAGGCCGGCTTGAAGAGCCTCGCGGCGCACCTGCGGCCGCTCCTGGAACCGGCTCGACTCGTCCTCGCATACAACGAATTCTGCGCACCGACAGTGGCGGCGGCGGTGCGCGCGCTTGCCGCGCAAGGCACGACCGACATTGTGGCGGTGCCGTCTATGTTTACGCCGGGCGGCGTGCATGCAGAGATCGATATCCCGGAGACCATCGACGCGTTACGCACCGAGTTCCCACACCTCAATTTGCGCTATGCGTGGCCGTTTGGCGGAGAGCACCTGGCGTCGTTCTTCGTCGAGCACCTGCGCCGCTTCGAGAGCAGAGAGCAGCATGTTTGATTGGCACAGCTTTCTCACCGGCTTCGCGGTCATTCTGAGCGTGGCCGGGATCACGTGGCTGGTCAGCGTCCGCAAACATGACGTCAGCATGGTCGACAGCCTGTGGCCGCTCTTGTTCCTGATTGCGGCGGCAACCTATGCCGCTACGTTACCGCAGTCGGGACCGCGCACGACCCTGGTCTTCGTCCTCGTCGGCCTCTGGGCCATCCGCCTGTCAGTCTATCTCACCTGGCGGAACTGGGGTGCGCCGGAAGATCGTCGCTACCAGGTGATCCGACACCACAACGAACCGCGCTTTGCCCTCAAGAGCCTCTACCTGATCTTCGGCTTGCAAGGTACGCTGGCCTGGATCATCTCTCTCCCGCTGCTTGCCGCGATTGCCGCGCCACGTCCCATCACGATGCTCGACTACGCCGGCGTGGCACTTTGGGTACTCGGCTTCGGCTTCGAATCCGTCGGCGACTGGCAGCTGGCCCGTTTCAAGGGTGCCGCCACGAACCGTGGCAGAGTGATGGACCAAGGGCTCTGGCGCTACACCCGCCACCCCAACTACTTCGGCGATTTCTGCATCTGGTGGGGCTTCTACCTCATCGCCCTCGCCGCCGGTGGCTGGTGGGCCATTGTCGGTCCGCTGCTCATGTCGTTTCTGCTGCTGCGGGTCTCCGGCGTCGCGCTGCTCGAGCGCGACATCAGTGAGCGGCGACCGGCGTATCGCGACTATATGCTGCGGACCAATGCGTTTTTCCCCGGTGGACCAAAGCGTGCTCCGCGTGAAATCACTGCAGCGCACGAGGCGGACTCACATTCTGATGGAGGCAAGGAATGAACCGGAATCGACGGCGTTGGCTACTGGTGATCAGTGTCATCTTCGCTGGCTGCGCTGCTGTACAGCGTCCACCCATCCACACGGTGCCCCATGTGGATCTGCCGCGTTTCATGGGCGATTGGTATGTGATCGCCAACATTCCGACATTCGTCGAGACGGATGCCTACAACGCCGTCGAGTCGTACCGGCTCGACGCCGACGGCACGATCGCCACCACGTTCACCTTCCGCCAAGGTAGCTACGACGGCGTGCTCAAATCCCATCATCCGCGCGGTTTCGTCCTGGAGCCGCAGTCGAATGCGGTCTGGGGCATGCAGTTCATCTGGCCGTTCAAGGGAGACTTCCGCATCGTGTACCTGAACGCCGACTACACGCACACGGTCATCGGGCGGGAGAAGCGCGACTACGTCTGGATCATGGCCCGCCAGCCGACGATCCAAGATGCGGACTATCGGCGTATCTTGGAGCTGTTGGCGCGCGAAGGCTACGACACGACGCAGATCCAGAAGGTGCCGCAGCGGTGGGAGTCGGCTCAGCCGGCGAACTAGGAGTGAGCTTTGCATACTGAAACCTCAAAGGAGAATGACGATGGGTGACGAAAGCAAATGCCCCTTTACGGGCAAATCCGGCAGCGGCACATCAAACCGCGACTGGTGGCCCAACCAGCTGGACCTGGGCATCCTGCATCAGCACACCCCGGCGTCCAACCCGATGGATCCCGACTTCGCCTACGCGGCAGAATTCAAGAAGCTTGACCTGGCGGCCCTGAAGAAGGACCTCTACGCGCTGATGACGGATTCGCAGGACTGGTGGCCCGCGGACTGGGGCCACTACGGCGGACTCTTCATTCGCATGGCCGGGCACAGTGCCGGCACCTACCGCACCTCTGACGGCCGCGGCGGCGGTGGCACCGGCAACCAGCGTTTCGCACCGATCAACAGCTGGCCCGACAACGGCAACCTGGACAAGGCGCGCCGCCTGCTCTGGCCCATCAAGAAAAAATACGGCAACAAAATCTCCTGGGCTGACCTCATGATCCTGGCCGGCAACTGCGCCCTGGAATCCATGGGCTTCAAAACTTTCGGTTTCGGCGGCGGCCGTGTGGACATCTGGCAGCCCGAAGAAGACATCAACTGGGGCAACGAGGATACCTGGCTGGGCGACCAACGCTACAGCGGTGACCGCCAACTGGCTGCCCCCCTGGCCGCCGTACAGATGGGCCTCATCTATGTAAACCCGGAGGGTCCGAACGGCAATCCCGACCCTGTGGCCTCGGGCCGCGATGTGCGCGAAACCTTTGCCCGCATGGCCATGAACGACGAAGAGACTGTCGCGCTCGTCGCCGGTGGACACACCTTCGGTAAGGCCCACGGCGCAGGTGACCCAAAGTTGATCGGGCCGGAACCGGAAGCAGCTCCCTTGGAAACGCAGGGCCTCGGCTGGATCAACCGGCTCGGTACCGGAAAGGGCGCGCACACCACCACCAGCGGTATTGAAGGCGCTTGGAAACCCAACCCTACCAAATGGGACAACGGCTACTTCGACATGCTGTTTGGCTATGAATGGGACCTGGTGAAGAGCCCAGCCGGCGCCTGGCAATGGCTCGCCAAGGACGTCAAAGCGGAGCACCTGATTCCGGACGCCCACGACCCCTCGAAGCAGCACCGGCCCATGATGACCACCGCCGACCTTTCGCTGCGCTTCGACCCGATCTACGCACCCATCTCGCGCCGCTTCCACAAGAATCCGAAGGCTTTCGCCGATGCCTTCGCCCGCGCCTGGTTCAAGCTGACCCACCGCGACATGGGACCGAAGGTCCGCTACCTGGGCCCTGAAGTCCCTGCGGAAGACCTGATCTGGCAAGACCCTATCCCTCCCGTCAAACATCCCTTGATTGATGCGAAGGACATCGCCGACCTCAAGGCCAAGGTGCTCGCCTCCGGCCTGTCGGTGGCGGAATGGATCTTCACCGCGTGGGCCTCGGCTTCTACTTTCCGCGGTTCCGACAAGCGCGGGGGTGCCGATGGCGCGCGCATTCGCCTGGCGCCGCAAAAAGACTGGGAAGCCAATCAGCCGGCACAACTTCGGAAGGTGCTGGGCGCACTGGAAAGAATCCAGCAGACCTTCCACAGCGCCCAGAAAGGCGGCAAGCGAGTTTCCATGGCGGATCTCATCGTGCTGGCCGGCGGCGCGGGCGTTGAAGCAGCGGCCAAGGCCGGTGGGTCCGCCGTCGAGGTGCCCTTCACACCGGGTCGCAGTGACGCATTGCAGGACCAGACCGATGTGGAATCCTTCGCGGTGCTGGAACCCCAGGCCGATGGTTTCCGCAATTACCAGAAGAAGGCCTGCACCGTGCCGGCGGAAAAAATGCTGGTGGACAAGGCGCAGCTTCTCACGTTGAGTGCACCGGAGATGACGGTGCTCGTCGGCGGCCTGCGCGTGCTGGGTGGCAATGTCGGCGGCGCAACACACGGCGTGTTGACATCACGGGTCGGAGTTCTCAGCAACGACTTCTTCGTCAACCTGCTCGACATGGGCACTGTGTGGAAGCCCACGTCCGATGCCGGGCAGATATTCGAAGGACATGATCGCAAGACCGGCCAACTGAAATGGACGGGCACCCGTGTCGATCTGGTGTTCGGCTCCAACTCGCAACTGCGGGCCCTGGCCGAGGTCTATGCGCAGGACGATGCACGAGAGAAGTTCGCACGAGACTTTGTCGCAGCATGGAACAAGGTCATGAACCTCGATCGCTTCGACCTCGCTTGATCTTCGCCTAAACGCTTTCGAGGGCGCCTGAGAAGGCGACAAGAAAACGACAAGTCAACAATCTGGTCGAGCGGACGGCGTGACGCCGCTCGACCGGAGGGATGCGCCGCATGGACATAGAGCAGCTGAGAACGGACCCACGCGTGACCGTGCGGTGCAGTGGTCAACCGGCGTACGACGGGACGGCCGTGGTGTACTGGATGCAGCGCGCGCAGCGGGCCCTCGACAACCCCGCCCTCGAAACGGCGATCGTGGCGGCCAACGCCCTCGGCAAGCCGGTGGTGGTCTACTTTGCGCTGGTGGCGCGCGCCGCTGGAGCAAACTTGCGTCACTATCATTTCATGGTGCAGGGCCTGCGCGATGTGGCCGATGACCTGGCCCGGCGCGGCATCGCCTTTGTGCTGCGCAGGTCGCCCGATCACGACGTCCTGCGGTTCTGCGACGAGGTGCGGCCGGCGCTCGTCATCGG
>CAZYTR010000134.1:0-2585 GCA_964650365.1 uncultured Alcaligenaceae bacterium
GCTGCCGTTTCTGGTGAGCAGCTATCGGGTGTTCCAGTTCAATATGGTGCTGGTCTACGCCATCGTGCTGCTGGGGCTGAACATCCTGACCGGTTACAACGGCCAGATCTCGCTGGGACACGGCGCTTTCTACGCTATCGGCGCCTATGTCGCCGCGATCCTGATGGAGCACCTGGGCTGGCCGTACTGGGCGACGCTGCCGGTGGCGGGGCTCACTTGTTTCGTCTTCGGTTTTCTCTTTGGGCTGCCGGCGCTGCGGTTGCGCGGCCACTATCTGGCGCTGGCGACGTTTGCACTGGCTGTGGCGATGCCGCAGATCCTCAAGTACAAACACATCGAGCATTGGACCGGAGGCGTGCAGGGTATCGTGATCATCAAACCCGAAGCCCCCTTTGGACTGAAGATTACCCCGGATCAGTGGCTGTACCTGTTCACGCTGGCCATACTCGTGGTGATGTTCGTGGCTGGCTGGAACCTGCTGCGCGGCCGCGTCGGGCGCGCGCTGGTGGCGATCCGCGACCATCCGATCGCGGCCGAGGCGATGGGGGTGAACAGCGCGTTGTACAAGACGCTTACCTTCGGCGTGAGCGCGTTGTATACCGGCGTAGCGGGCGCGCTCGGCGCCATCGTGATCCAGTTTGTTGCGCCCGACAGCTTTACCGCCGGACTCTCCATCAACTTCCTGGTTGGAATCGTGATCGGCGGCATCGCCTCGATCTCGGGCGCCTTCTACGGGGCGCTGTTCATCCAGTTCGTGCCCAATTTCGCCGACCAGATTTCCAAGGCGGCGCCATGGGCGATCTACGGCGTGTTTCTGCTTGCTTTCGTTTACCTGATGCCCACCGGGGTTGCGGGGTTTGTGCGTTTCGCATGGATGCGGATGCGCGGCATGCGCCGGCAGAAGATCTAGACGGCATTGAATGCAGCAACTGGACCGGGGAGAGCAGCATGAAAAGCAGACTATTGTTGGTAATGGGGTTGGTCATCTTAGTTGTCGCCTTGACCGCGCTGGTGCAGAAAAAGTACGGTCCCGGAATGACTGACAACGAGATCAAGATCGGCAATACCAACCCCTACAGCGGGCCGGCCTCGGCCTACGGCACCATCGCCCGGTCGCAGTCCGCTTACTTCAAGATGATCAACGACCAGGGCGGGATCAACGGGCGCAGGATCAACTTCATCAGCCTGGACGACGCCTACAGTCCGCCAAAGACCGTCGAGCAGGTCAGGCGCCTGGTGGAACAGGATGAAGTGCTGTTCATCTTCCAAAGCCTCGGCACGCCCAGCAATACCGCGATCCACAAGTACATGAATGCGAAAAAAGTGCCGCAGCTATTTGTCGCCACCGGGGCGACCAAATGGGGCGACCCGCAAAATTTCCCCTGGACCATCGGCTGGCAGCCCAATTATCAGACCGAAGCGCGCCTGTATGCCAAGTATCTGCTGCAGAACAAGCCCGGCGCCAGGATCGCAGTGCTGTACCAGAATGACGACTACGGCAAGGACTACGTGAAGGGATTGCACGATGAGCTGGGCAGCAAGGCCGACGAATTGATTGCCAGGGAGGTCAGCTACGAGGTCACCGATCCCACCGTGGACTCGCAGATCGTCACCCTGCAAGCGTCACGCGCGAACGCCCTTTTAATCATTGCGACACCGAAGTTCGCGGCCCAGGCGATCCGCAAGACCTTTGACGTGGGCTGGAAACCGTTGACCTTTATAGCCAATACCTCGGTCTCGGTGGCGACAGTGCTCGAACCCGCCGGGCTGGAAAAATCTGTCGGCCTCGTCACCGCCGCGTACTTGAAGGATTCCACCGATCCTCAATGGGCAAACGATCCCGCGATGAAGGAGTGGCAGGCGTGGATGAAAAAGTATTACCCGGAAGGTAACGTGAGCGACGTTGCCAATGTGTATGGCTACGCGGTAGCTCAGACCCTGGTACAGGTTCTCAGGCAGTGCGGGGATGATCTGACCCGCGAGAACGTCATGCGGCAGGCGGCAAATTTGAAGAATTTCGAGGTTTCAGTGCTGCTGCCGGGGATCAGGATCAACACGAGCTCGACCGACTTTTACCCGATCGAGCAAGTCCAGCTTGCGCGATTCGACGGCAAGCGCTGGGTGCTGTTCGGAGAGGTTCTCGGCAAGTAGCACAATGGTGCTGAAAGTTTGAATGCCGGGCTGGCTGCGCTTGCGCAGCAGGCCGTTCAAATTCGAAAATAAACTGCCTGGAGGAGGAACGTATGGTCCGCATCTCTCGAACACTCTTTGCGCTAGCCCTTGCCACTGCTGTTTCGCAGTTGAGCTGCACGGAGAAGAAGTACGACCCGGGTGTGACCGATACCGAGATCAAGATCGGCAGCACCAATCCCTACAGCGGACCGGCCTCGGCCTACGGCACCATAGGACGGGCGGAGGCCGCGTACTTCAAGATGATCAACGACCAGGGCGGAATCAACGGCCGCAAGATCAACTTCATCAGCTTGGACGACGGCTACAGCCCGCCGCGCACCGTGGAACAAGTGCGCAAGCTGGTCGAGCAGGAACAGGTGCTGTTCCTCGCTGGCACGCTGGGCACGCCGCCG
>CAZYTR010000135.1:0-3305 GCA_964650365.1 uncultured Alcaligenaceae bacterium
ACTCGAAGGACGGCCTGTTCAGCGAAGCCGGCGCTAAGACCACGCTCAAGGCGCTTGCTTCCTCCAATCCGAAGCTAAAGCCCGAGGAAATCAAGCTCGCCGACACCTACACCAACGAGTTCGTCAAGAAAGCGCTCGCCAAGTACGGGCCGAAGCACTAGCGCGACCGATGCAGGCCGCGGCCCCGGCGAGGGTGCTGGACCATCCCGCGCTGGCGCTGGAACACATCACTGTCACTTTCGTTGCGGAAGGGGCGCCGCGCTTCACCGCCATCAAGGACGCGACGCTGGTGGTGCAGCCGGGCGAATTCGTTTCGGTCGTCGGCCCCACCGGTTGCGGCAAATCGACGCTGCTCAACGTCGCCGCCGGGCTGCTGGCGCCCTCGGCGGGCGAGGTGCGGGTGTCCGGCGAGCCGCTCACGGGCCTCAACCGCGGCGCCGGGTACCTTTTCCAGAGCGAAGCGCTGCTGCCGTGGCGCACCGCGCGCGATAACGTCACCGTAGGGCTGGAATTCCGCGGCGTGGCGCGCGAAGAGGCGCAACGCAGGGCCGAGGATTGGCTGCAGCGCGTCGGCCTGCGCGGTCATGGCCACCGCTATCCGCACCAGCTTTCCGGCGGCATGAGAAAGCGCGTGGCGCTGGCGCAGACCCTGATTCTCGATCCGCAGATCATCCTCATGGACGAGCCGTTTTCGGCGCTGGACATCCAGACGCGCCAGTTGATGGAGAACGAGCTGCTCGAACTCTGGTCGGCCGACCGCAAGTCGGTCGTATTCATAACCCACGACCTGGAGGAAGCGATCTCCCTCTCCGATCGCGTGGTGATCCTCTCCGCCGGTCCCGAGTCGCACCCGATCGGCGAATTCGAGATCGACCTGCCGCGGCCGCGCGACGTCGCCGAGATCCGCCTCACGCCGCGCTTCATCGAGCTGCACACGAAAATCTGGCAGACCATGAAGGAGGAAGTCCTCAAGGGCTATGAACAGCAAAAAAATCAGTAAATCCCTGCGCGTCTGGCAGGTGCTGATGCTGGCCGGCCTGTTCGCGTTCTGGCACGTCGCGACCCACCCGACGCTGCTGCCGCCGGTCTACTTCGACAATCCGCACAAGGCCGCTTTTTTCTTCGGCCAACCGCTCGAGGTGCTCGGGCGCATCTGGACCTGGTTTTCCTCCGGATCGATCTACCCTCACCTCTGGGTGACGCTGATGGAAACTGCGCTGGCCTTTGTCGCCGGCACCGTCTCGGGGCTCGCGGTAGGGCTGTGGCTCGCCCTCAGCCCGACGGCGGCGGCGCTCTTCGACCCGTACATCAAAGCCGTGAATTCGATGCCGCGCGTAATCCTGGCGCCGATCTTCGGCGTCTGGTTTGGCCTCGGCATGGCCTCCAAGGTTGCGCTCGGCGTGACACTGGTGTTCTTCATCGTCTTCTTCAACGTCTACCAGGGCGTGCGCGAGGTGAGCCATACCGTGCTCGCCAATGCGCGCATGCTCGGCGCGAGCGAGCGACAATTGCTGCGCCATGTCTACATTCCGAGCGCGATGAGCTGGGTGTTCGCCAGCCTGCACAATTCGGTCGGCTTGGCGTTCGTTGGCGCAGTGGTGGGCGAATATCTCGGCTCGTCGGAAGGGGTAGGCTACCTGATACTGCAGGCTGAGGGCACGTTCGACATCAACTCGGTGTTCGCCGGCATCCTGGTGCTCACCGCATTCGCGCTGGCGCTCGATTGGTTGGTGACCGTCGCCGAACGGCGGCTGATGGTGTGGCAGCCGCGCAGCGGCGAAACGGAAAGGATATGAGCATGAGAGGCTGGGGCTTCATTTGCATTTTTCTTTTTCTCGTCTGTTCCCCCGTAACGGCACAGCAATACCCCGCAAAACCAGTTCGGGTGGTGATTCCGTACCCGCCCGGTTCGACTCCCGACATCGTGGGCAGGACGCTGTCCGCGAAACTCCAGGAGGCGCTCGGGCAGCCGTTCGTGGTCGAGAATCGCAGCGGCGCGGGAGGCAACATCGGCGCCGAAGCGGTCGCGAAATCGCCCGCAGACGGCTACACGCTGCTCATCGGCATCAACGGGCCCGCCGCGATCAACAAATTCCTCTACAAAAACCTCGGCTACGACTCGGACAAGGACCTGCTGCCGGTAGCGCTGCTCGCCTCGGCGCCGCAGATGCTGGTCGTGACGCCGTCGGTCGAGGCGAACGATTTCAAGACATTTCTCGGTTATCTGAAAAAGAACCCCGGCCGGCTGTCGTACGGGTCCGTGGGCGGCGGCAGCGCCTCGCACCTCACGATGGAGCTGCTGAAAAGCGATGCCGGGGTGTTCATCGTGCACATTCCGTACCGCGGCTTTCCGCCCGCGGTCACGGATCTGCTCTCGGGCAACATACAGACGATGTTCGCGATCGTTCCGGCCGTATTGCCGCAGGTACGCGCGGGAAAAATGAAGGCGCTTGCGGTGACGGGCCTCAAGCGCAGCCCGATGGCGCCCGAAGTGCCCAGCGTCGCCGAACTGGGCTATCCGCAGCTCGAATCGCTCGCCTGGATCGGCCTTCTCGCCCCCGCGGGATTGCCCCAGGAAATTTTGAGCCGAATCAGTACCCAGACAGTCAGGGCGATGCGCGCCGCCGACACGGTCGATCTGCTCGGCAAGCAGGGATTTGACGTCGTCGCCAACTCACCCAATGAGTTTTCCGCCTGGATCCGCGCCGAACAGGCGAAGTGGTCAAAGGTGATTCGGGTGAGTGGAGCGGTCGCGGACTGAAGTGCAGAGCCAAGGCGTCAAAAGGTTGACACTGCAGCGCAACATCGACTATAATTTTTGGCTCAACGGACGCGGGGTGGAGCAGTCTGGCAGCTCGTCGGGCTCATAACCCGAAGGTCATAGGTTCAAATCCTATCCCCGCAACCAAGAGAATTCGAAGTCGCAGTCCTGCTCTTTAAAAATTCGCAGCCGATAGGTGTGGGTGCCGTTGTGGTGCCTGCGCGGACGTGTCCCAGTGATGCGGCCGTGCGGGGATTCACATGTACGGTGCTCACGCGACGCTAATGTGCGGGCCGGGCGGTTTCATCCTCGCAAGGGGAGAGAGCCCTCTGGTCCGTAAGTCCTGTCCCGCGGTGCAAGCTTCGGGATGGGGCGTTCGAGTGAGTCTTGGACTGAAATAGTAATTGCCAAAGATCAACTGAAGAGTTTGATCCTGGCTCAGATTGAACGCTGACGGCAGTTTTTCGGAGGATATGAGCTGTTCCGGTTCGGCCGTCGCAGGCCCCATCTCCGGCCAGACCTTCGAGCAAACCGGCATTCACCG
>CAZYTR010000136.1:0-4467 GCA_964650365.1 uncultured Alcaligenaceae bacterium
AAGACCTGCCACCGGCAATGGTTCGGTCAATACCACGGACGAATGTTCTTCGATCATGTTCGCTCCTAAACGGGATGCGCAGTAATCAAACGTGGCGCTTCAGTCCCGGTTTCCAGAATCCAGACCGTCCGCACTCTCGGACGAGGCTGCCGATTGTCCGGAGTTTCGATGGCACCGTCCACACTGTAACGCTTGCCATAGGGAGAATCAACCACCGATACCACGGGATTGTCGCGCGCCTGCGCCATGAGTGCGACGACGAGCGTTTGCCAGTTATCGGAGCGAAAACCCAAGCGCAGAAAGAACGTTGCTTTGCCGCGTCCGGTCGCTTCATTTAGCAGATAACCAGTGATCTTCGACTGGTCAACGCGTAATGAATCGATAAAAGGCAGTTCCATTGTTGACTACGTTACAGCAATTACTCAAAAATCATTGAGCACGGTGCAGACGACGGTGGCGCTCGCCTGGGCCACCGTAGGCGTGAGGCGCGAGGAGTAAGGGTGTGAGGCGTGAGGTGAAGATGCTGGCTGATCGGCAAACAGTGAACGGAACCCGCACATATTGACTACTCCAAGAAGGTTACGCCGCACTTCGCCAACTCGCTGATCTCGGCGTCACTGTATCCGGCTTCGCGCAGCACTTCTGCCGAGTGTTCGCCCAATCGCGGCGCGGGCCGTTGGGCGCCGGGCCGGGATTCAGACCAGTCGGTGGGGGTGCGCATGGTGCGAACGGTTCCCTCGCTGGGGTGCGTTTCCATGGTGAAGAATCCTGTTGCGGCGAGATGCGGATCGGCGACGAGATCCTCGACCGAGTTCAAACGTGCCACGGGGATATCGGCTTGTTCAAGCAATTCGATCCACTCCGAAGTGGTGCGCTTCAGGAACAGCTCCGCAAGAAAGGCATAGATCGCGGAGATATTGCTGGCGCGGCTCGCCTGCGTGGCGAAGCGCGGATCGTCCATGATCTCCGGCCGGCCGATGGCATCCGTAAAGCTCTGCCACTGCTTGTCGTTGTACACCAGCACGCAAAGGTGTCCGTCGCGGGTGGGGTAGGGGCGGCGGGCGAGCAGCCGGGCGTAACCGGCGTCGCCCGTGGGCGGATCGAAAGTCAGCCCGGCCGAGTGATCGCCGAGCACGAAATGCGCAAGGCTCTCGAACATCGGCACTTCCACCGACTGCCCGTGGCCGCTGCGGCTGCGGTGGAACAACGCCGCGGTCACCGCATAGACGGCGTGCAATCCGGTGACCCGGTCGGCCCGGTTCACCGGCGTGTAATTCGGAACCCCCGCCCCGGTCTTCGATACCAGCCACGGTATGGCGGTGCCGCCTTGGATGAGGTCGTCGTAAGCGGCCTTGGCTGCATACGGCCCGCGCTGTGAATACCCGTAAGTGCCGACGTAGATGATCCTCGGGTTGGCGGCGCGGACTTCTTCGTAGGAAAGCCGGAGCCGGGCCATCGCCTGCGGGCGCACGTTGTAGATCAGCACGTCCGCGGCGGGGATCAGGCGCATCAGCGCCTCGCGGCCTTCGGGCTTCTTCAGGTCGAGCACGATGCTGCGCTTGCCCCGGTTCAGGTTCAGGAACATGTACCCCATGCCGGGGTTCTTCATCGGCGCCGGATGGCGCATGTTATCGCCCTCGCCCGCTTCGACCTTGATCACGTCGGCGCCCAGCTCGGCCAAGAGCTGGGTTGCGAACGGACCCATGACGACGGTGGTGAGATCGAGAACCCTTACTCCGGTTAATGGACCTGGCATATTGTGGTTTTATTCGGCTTGGATTTTGGCAGCGCGGAGGAGTTTACCCCAGTAGCACTACTGGCAGAACTTGCCAGGTGGCGAACGGCTGCAGCGGTTAACTATTGAGTCTTACATAACAGCGTGACAGCACTTATGCGACTGCAGCCCTCACCCGCCGCTGCGCGGCGCCCTCTCCCGGAGGGCGAGGGTTTCATTTGTCCCTCTCCCTCCGGGAGAGGGGTCGGGGTGAGGGAAGTGTCATGCAGTTACGTTATTCTCAATAGTTCCGACCATGTCAAACGAGGAGCTTGCCTGCCACTCGGCCTGGGTTTAACATGGCCATTTAGATAGCTATTGGGACTCAACTCATGGACAAGACCTACTCGATTGCCGAAGCCCGGCATGACCTTGCGAGCCTCGTCCACGAGGCCGAAACTGGAAATCCGGTTACCTTGACGAGACGCGGTAAGCCGGTCGCCGTACTGTTGTCGCGCGGTCAGTACGACGAGCTTCTCGAGCCAAAGATGGGTTACTGGGGCGCGCTGCGGGAACTGCGGAAAGCCTATGATGTCGCGGGAAGTGGGCTCTCGGATTCAGACGTCAAGGGCCTTAGAGATCGCAGCCCGGCGAGGCGCTTCAGCTGGTGAAGCCCCGCTTTTTGCTGGATACAAGCGTTCTGTCGGAGCCGCTCAAGGCCGAGCCGCACCCTGGCGTGCTGGAGAGGCTGAAGCGCCACTCGGCGCGGCTGTGCACGTGCACGGTAGTCTGGCACGAGTTGAGCTACGGGGCCCATCGCCTTCCGGCTTCCAAGAGGCGAGAAGCGATCCAGCGATATCTCGAGTCCGTCGTTCTGGGCGCGTTACCGATATTTTCCTACGACCTCAAGGCGGCCGAGTACCACGCGACGGCGCGTGCGCATCTCGCCTCCGCCGGGCTTATGCCGTCATTTGCAGACGGTCAAATTGCCAGCATCGCTGTGACCAACGAGTTTGTCCTGGTGACTCGCAATGTGTCCGATTTCAAGCGATTCACCGACTTGACTGTCCAGAACTGGTTTGAAGCGTAGGCGTCCCCGGAAAGAGCCGACACCAAACGATGGCCGCTAGCAGAGGTCGTTATGCACGACCCCCAGCGACTCGACTCGGCTGATCGGTGTTCCCCGATCATTCGGGTGGAATTCCCGCGTCACGGACGAGTTTACCCCAGTACGCAATCTGCTCGCGCACATAGCGGCTGAACTCGCCGGTGTTCATCGGAGCGATCTCGAATCCGATATCCGCGAATCTTTTCCTGATCTCCGCGCGAGACAGAATGGCCAGGATTTCGCGTTCCAGCCGTGCAATTATTTCCTTCGGCGTGCCGGCCGGCGCGAAAATCCCGTTCCACGAGGTGAGATCGAAGCCGGCGAGCGCCTTCGCGATCGGCGGCACTTCAGGAAGCAGCGTCGTGCGTTTGGCCGTAGTCACCGCCAGCACCCTGAGCTTGCCGGCCTTTACCTGCGGCATCGCGGTGGTGAAGTCAGCGACCATGACCTGCAAGCGCCCGGCGACCAGATCCAGAATCGCCTGCGGGCTGGAACTGTAGCCGACGCGGACCAGGTCGAGCCCGGCCAGATGATTGATGGTTTCAGCCCCGACCAGCGACGCGGTACTCGCCGTGCCGTAAGACAGCCTGCCGGGATGGGCTTTCGCGTACGCAATGAACTCCGCAGTGTTGTTCACGGGCAGTTCAGGGTTGATTACCAGCATGAACGGCAGCATGCCGACGCGCGCGATCGGCTCGAAGTCCTTTATCGGGTCGTAGGCAAGCTTCCTGTAAAGGTGCGGGTTCGCGCCGTGGGTCGAGTTGGTGGTCATGAACAGCGTATAGCCGTCGGCCGTACTCCTGGCCACGAACACTGCGGCGATCTGTCCGTTGGCGCCGGCGCGGTTCTCGACGATCACGTTCTGGCCGAGCCGCAGCGATAATTCCTGCGCGAGGATGCGGCCTGCGGAATCGGTCGCGCTCCCCGCCGCGAACGGAATCACCAGCTTGATCGGTCTAGACGGATAGGCTTCCGCCCAGGATTGGGTCGGCAAACACAGTAGTAGAGTTGTCAGCGCGGACAGTATTCGATTCATCTGGTCGTGAATATCGTGAATATCGTGAATGTCGTGAATGCCGTGAATGCCGTAAAACTAAGGCTCTACCCGAGTATTCTGCATTGGACTACTTCATCGATTCACGGGATTCGGTTTCAGAATCTAATAGTGGTATCTCGTTGTCGATCTAACGAGTCACGAAATTCACGGCATTCACGATATTCACGGCACTTACGGCCGCTCGCCGTACGGCGGAGCGTAAATCACCAGCACCTTCACCGGCTCGTCGCTCACCACCGTGAACACGTGCTGCAGGTCCGGCGGAAAGAAGCAGCAGTCTCCGGGGCCGAGTTCGCACACCTCGCCGCCGACCTCGGCACGGGCGCGCCCCTCGAGCAGGTAGCACACCTGCTCGATGCCGGGATGGGAATGCGGCAACGCGCCCTTGCCTTTCTCGATGACGCCGAGCACGACTTCGACCTTGTTCGCGCCGACGTTGCCGGCGCCGATCAGGCGGCGATTGACCGTGCCGGCGTGGTTGGCGGGATGGTAGGGCGGCACATCTTGCGGACGAACGAAGTATCGCGAACGAATTGGCAATGACATGACTTCTCCTCAAACGCGTTCAACGCAAAGCGGCGCGCGGAC
>CAZYTR010000137.1:0-5621 GCA_964650365.1 uncultured Alcaligenaceae bacterium
GATTGCGGCAGAAGTGGAATCCACTTGTCATTAGTTTTGAAGTAGCGAGATTCGAGTGGGAAAAATATTTTGCGCGAACCGCAGATTTGACGTTTTCACACAGCCTCGGTCGCGAAGCGACGGTCGCGCTTCTAGAAAGCTGCCGGTGGCGCTTGCCAAAACCGGACATTGGTCGTCGGATTAAGTTGCGACTACTACAACTTAGAGCTCTTTCGTTCTTCCCTCATCCCTCTCCCCTCGCCCCTCATCCCTGCTTCACCTCACGTCGCCCGGGCTGAACACCGATGCACCCTTGCGCGAAGGTTTGGCGCCATCGCTCTCGGTGTCGGACTGAAGCAGGCTTTCGAGTTCCTGCACCGCTTCCTTGCTGCTTTGAATCAACTGGGTCTCGTCGTGGTAAACAGCGTGCTGGCGCGCCAGGAATTGCTCGTCGTGGCGACGGAAGGTGGCGACCGCATCCTGCGCTTCCCACTCCGTCAGGCCCAGCCCGCGCAATACCTGTTGCGTGAGATCGAGGGACGACACGTAGGTCTCGCGTATCAGGTAGTCCACACCGATGTCCATCAGCCGGTAGGCATGGAAACGGTTGCGTGCCCGGGCGTAAATGCGCAGTTTCGGGAAATGTTTTTTCGCCGTTTCCGCGGTGCGCAGCGAGGATTCCACGTCGTCGATCGCCAGCACCAGAATTTCCGCCGTTTCCGCCTTTGCAGCAAGCAACATTTCAAGACGCGAGGCATCGCCGTAGTAGGCTTGACCGCCGAAGCGGCGCACCATTTCGACCTGCTCCGCGCTCTTGTCGAGCGCCGTGAACGGAATTCTCTTCGCCCGCAGCAGCCGCCCAACAATCTGGCCGACGCGCCCGAAGCCGGCAATAATGACCCTGTTTTCGCCGGCGTCGATTTCGTCGAACTTCTCGTCCACCGGTTTTCGCGACCATCTGGCAATCACCACATCGTTCAAGACGAAGGCCAGTGGCGTCAGCGCCATCGACAGGGTTACCACGATCACCAGCGAGTCGGTCAGCGTGCGGCCCATGATGCCGCTGTCCGCCGCCAGGCTAAACAGCACGAAGGCGAACTCGCCGCCCTGGCACAAGGCCACGGCGAGTCCGCGCGAGGACTCCCAGCTGTGCCCGGAGAGGCGGCCGATGCCGAGCAGAATCGCCGCCTTGACCGCCATCAGAGCAGCAGTGGCGCCAACGATGGCGAACGGATGGGAAACGATCAGCCCGAGATCCGCGGACATTCCCACGGAGATGAAGAACAGCCCGAGGAGCAATCCCTTGAACGGCTCGATGTCGGCTTCCAGCTCGTGACGGTACTCTGAGTCGGCGAGAAGCACGCCGGCAAGAAAGGCGCCCAGCGACATCGACAGTCCCACTGAAGACATGAGCAGCGAGATGCCGATTACCACCAGCAGCGCGGCGGCCGTGAAGATCTCGCGGATACCACTTGCTGCAATCGCTTGCAGAATCGGCCGCAGCAGGTAACGCCCGCCTACGACGACTGCAACGATCACGCCGATTGCGGTCAGAGCGGCCCGCCATGTGCTGCGGCCGCCGAGATCCATGTCGCCGGCGCCCAGCATCGGGATCAGCGCCAGCAGCGGAATGACCGCAAGATCCTGGAACAGCAGGATAGCGAACGAAGAGCGCCCGTGCCGCGCGGTGAGCTGGCCTTTCTCGGCGAGGATTTGCAGCACGAAGGCGGTGGACGACATGGCCAGCCCCAGTCCGACCACGAACGCGCTCCGGACCGTCATCCCCAACGTAAACGCGATGACTCCCAGCACTGCGCCGGAAACCAGTACCTGGGCTGTGCCCAGTCCGAATACCGAGCGGCGCAGAACCCACAGCCTCGAAGGTTGCAGCTCAAGGCCGATGACGAACAGCAGTAGCACCACGCCCAGCTCGGCGAAATGCAGGATGTTCTCGACCTCGGTGATGAATTTCAGGCACCAGGGACCGATGATGACGCCGGCCGCGAGATAACCCAGTACCGCACCCAGCCTGAATCTACGGAACAGCGGGACGATGAAAACAGCCGCGGCTAGAAAGATCGCGGCTTCTCTGAGCGAGTTCATACCACCTTACCCCCCACACCTACCAATCACCTCACCCCCGCGCGAGGGGGGTGGGTTGGGCGTCTTCCTAGAATAGCTTCGAGAATTCGACGTAAAGAGAAGGCACGATGAAAATCGTGATGACGATCGTCGCCAGCCACAGCAGACCCATCATCCATCCAGATAATCGCAGTTCCTGAGGCAGGTGGCGATACATCAGAAAGATCGTCGAAAACGAAACGATGGGCAGCAGAGCGGCCTGCGAGAGTCCGGTCCACACGACCAGTTTCACCGGCGCCTGGCCGAAGATGAAATAACAAGCCACCGACAGCAGGCTGATGATCAGTATGTAGCGGTCACGGTAACGGGTGCGTTTGGCGTAGTCGTCCCGCTCGAACGCTTTCAACATCTGCGAAAAATCGGCCAGTATGCGCGCGTTGCCGGCGGTGACCGCGAACACCGTGCCGTAAAGGATCATGACCGCGCCGAAGTAGAACAGCCACAGCGACCAGGGGCCCAGCGTCTGGGTATAGACGTTCGAGAGTGCGGCAATCATCTCCTTGCCGGCCGGAACCTGACCCAGAGTATGCAGAACGCCCGCGCCCAGGAGATAAAACGCGATCGTGGCCAGCGTGTAGACGATCATCGACACCACCACGTCCACATGCATGACGCCGATCCAGCCCTTGGCGCGCCGTCGCCACGCTTCGCTGTCCTCGCGCGGGCCGGTGTAACGCGCATAACCTTTCTCGATGCACCAGTAGGGATAGATGCACAGTTCCCCCGAGGCGACGCCGGTGATCCCGAACACGGCGATGGCCACCGCCAGGCCGTCGCCGGGGGGGAGGCTGGGCATCAGGCCCCCGGCAAACTTTTCCCAGGAGAAGTATTCGGGAACCGTCATCATCAGGATGGCCGAAAGCACCGTGATCGCGGTGAACACAGCGACCTTGAACATGGCGATTTTTTCCACGCGGGAATAAGCACCGCCAAGCAGCAGAGCCAGGGTGATCGCCAGCACGATCAGCACCCATCCGGTGACGGGGACCGCGGGCACCAGTGAGAACATCACCTGCGATACGCCGATGTACATGCCAGTCAGTGCGAACAGGATCATCACAGTGGCCGCGAACCAGGCCCACACCACCCAGTTGACCAGAAATTTCGGGCCGGGTACCCGGGAGAAGAAAGTCAGCGTCGTCTCGCCGGTGGTGATGACGTATCGGCCCATGGCGGCCTGCACCACCGATTTGATCAGGCAGCTCACGATGATCAGCCACATCATGGTGTAGCCGAGCTTTGCGCCCAATGTGGTGGTCGCGATCAGTTCCCCGGAGCCGACGATCGAGGCCGACAACACCAGGCCGGGACCGATCCGGCGCAGGATGTTTCCCATTCCCTGCGGCGGCTCCACGATATTGGCTGGATCCAGCCGGTAGGGATCATAGTGACCGCCGACCTGAGCCGGTATTGACGCTGTGCTCATAATTTCCTCCCAGTTGCCGGCCGTTGACTCGATGCCGCGCGAACGGCGGGCATGAGAAGTCCGGTGTTATTTTGCCGCGATGACGCGAATCTCGACCTTGTACTGAGGGTTGGCGAGCTTCGATTCCACGCAGGCGCGGCACGGGGTATTGCCTTTTGGCACCCACATGTCCCACACGGAATTCATCTCGGCAAAATCCTTCATGTCCGCCAGCCAGATGGTCGCAGTCAGGATCCGGGTCTTGTCGGTGCCGGCTTCCTTTAGATACCGGTCAATCTTGTCGAGAATCTGCCCGGTCTGGCCGGCCACGTCGACGTTGTTATCGTCGGCGACGATGCCGGCGGTGTAAACCGTGTCTCCGTGGACAGCGACCTGCGATAGGCGCGGGCCGACGTGAAGGCGTTGTATGGCCATTAGGATTCGCTCCTCATCGGTAAGGTTGAGCCGTTACATAAACCATCTGCGGAATTCGCTGATCAGCACGAATGCCGTGATAACCGTCGCACCAAGCCACAGCAGGCCGGTCATCCAGGCGGGGGCATTCAGCTCCTTTGGCAAATAACGCCGAATCAGGTAAACCGTGCCGAAAGAAATGATCGGAAGCGTCCACGCCTGCGACAGGCCACCCCAGGTCACCATCGCCACCGGTTGCTCGCCGAAGATGAAGAACATCACCACCGGAATGACCGTGAGCACCACGATGAAAATGTCGCGCCAGCGCTTGCGCGCCTTGTAGTCGTCGTGCGCGAACACGCCCTGCAACCGCATGAAATCGGAAAGCATGCGCGAGTGGCCGGCGGTGGCGGCGAATATCGTGCCGTAGAGGATGATAATTGCACCCACGTAGAACACGTACTTGGCCCAGGGGCCGAGGGTCTGGGTATAGATATTGGACAGGATCGGGATCATGTCGCTGGTGGCGGGAACCAGGCCCATGCCGTGCAGAATGCCCGCGCCGAGCAGATAGAACGCGATGGTGGCGACGGTGTAGATGATCATCGAGAAAATGACGTCCACGTTCATGACGTGCACCCAGCCCCTGGCGCGCCGGCGCCACGCTTCCGAATTCTCGTGCGGGCCGGTGTAGCGCGCGTAGCCTTTTTCCACGCACCAGTAGGTGTACATGTACAGTTCGGTGGCGCCGACACCGGTGATGCCGAACGTGGCAAGGGCGATGGCTACGCCGGCGGCCGGGAGTTGAAAGGTGAAGCCCTGCGCCACGTCGGCCCAGGAAAAGTACTCCGGCATGCGCGTCAGCACGACGGCTGCGAGCAGCGTGATCAGCGTGAACAAGCCGACCTTGATCATCGCCAGTCGCTCGATGCGCTCGTAAGCACCGCCGAGCAGCAGGATCAGGGTCAGCACGAAGAAGGCGAGCACCCACCACATCACCGCGATGTCGGTGGCTAGTTTCATCACCTGGGACACGCCGATGAACATTGCGCTGATCTGGAACAGCGTCGTGAAAACCATCGCGATCCAGGCCCAGAGCACCCAGTTCACCTTGCCGATCTTTCCGGGAATGCGGTTGAATGCTTCCAGACCGGTTTCGCCGAGCGCGATGGTGTAACGGCCGAGGAAGGCCTGCACCACTGCTTTAATAAGGCAGCTCAGGACAATCAGCCACATCACCGTGTAGCCAACTTTGGCGCCCAGCGTGGTAGTTGCTATCAACTCACCGGAGCCGACGATCGACGCTGAGAGCACGATCCCCGGGCCGATTTTTCTCAATATCTTGCCCAGGGTCGTGGGCGGTTCGAGTATGTCGCTGGGATTCAGTGCATAGGGATCGAAAAGGCCTTTCTCGACAGCCTTGTCGATTGGTGTGGACGCCGTTGTCATGTTGTTCTCCTCACGTTATCTATAATTTTTCATCGCGTCTCTGTGGACGCTGTACAACATATCAGGACCGGCGCCCCGGTCATGCCGGCCAACCGGGCGTAAGGTAACACAGGGGTAAGGCGAGAGGCGAGAGGCGAGAGGCGAGAGGACTGAGGTCTAAGGCGCTAGAGACAGGACATTGGGCGGAATGTGAAGTAGTCGCGACTCCATCTGACAGACAATGTCCACTTCC
>CAZYTR010000138.1:0-4912 GCA_964650365.1 uncultured Alcaligenaceae bacterium
AAAAATTATCGTTTCGATTCTCCTCCGCGAACTCTGCGATCTCGGCGCCTCTGCGTTGAGATTGGGGGTTTTGTCCCGTCATGAGCGCCGTGCTGATGGATGGCGTTACGGTTTCGAAGGCGATCCGCGCGCAGTGGCAGCGACGCGTCGAGGCGCTCAAGGCGCGCGGCGTGACGCCGGGGCTGGCGGTGATTTTGGTCGGTGAAATCCCCGCGTCGCAGGTGTACGTGCGCCACAAGGTCAAGGCCTGCGGTGAAGTGGGGCTGCATTCCGAGGTGCACCAGTTTCCTGCGAGCGTTGCGCAGGAGACGGTGCTGGCCAAGATCGAGGAACTGAATCGCGATCCGAAGATCCACGGCTTCCTGGTGCAGCTTCCGCTGCCTCCGCATTTCGACAACAGCCGGGTGCTGGAGGTCATTGCGGCAGAAAAAGACGCCGACGGATTCCATCGCTACAACCTTGGCGGCCTGGTTTCCGGGGGCGCAGTGTACCCGCCGTGTTCCCCTTATGGAGTGATGGCGCTGCTGGATTACTACAAGATCCCGATCGAAGGAAGTAACGCGGTGGTGGTCGGCCGCAGCAACATCGTCGGCAAGCCCATGGCGCTGATGCTCCTGGCGCGCAGCGCGACGGTCAGCATCTGCACCTCCAAGACCCGCGATCTGAAACAGTTCACGTCGCTTGCGGACATCCTGGTGGTGGCCACCGGAAAACCAAAATTGATCACCGGTGACATGATCAAGCCGGGTTCGGCCGTCATCGATGTTGGCACCAACCGCTTACCCGACGGCAAACTCGTCGGTGATGTCGACTTCGAGGCGGCGAGGCAAAGGGCCGCATTCATTACGCCGGTGCCGGGAGGCGTCGGTCCGATGACCGTCACCATGCTGATCGCCAACACCGTGCAGGCAGCCGAGCGCTTCGTGTCCAGGCAGGTCAGAGCGCACGCCGACGTCGCCGCCGCGCAATAAATCTTCACCGCAAAGACGCAAAGGCGCAAAGGAAACGCAGAGAAAACCCACCGAAGCGCGTCAAAATGCGGCAGGTTCCGATATGCCCCACCCAGTCGACATGTCGCGGTGGTGCGAATATCGACCTCCTAAGCTTTTTAACCTCAAATTGCTTTGCTTTCCTTTGCGTTTCCTTTGCGCCTTTGCGTCTTTGCGGTGAGGTTTGTCGCGTCTTTGCGGTGAAGAACCAAGCTTTAGGCAGCGTGGATGGAGATGGGGATGCGGCGGGAGCCGAAGGCCTTGGTGAATTTTTCGAAGCGTCCCGCGGCCGCAGTCCCGCAGGCCAGGCATTTGCCTTGTGGATCGAGGCGGTAAGTCAGGATGCGGTGCCAGTCGCGGACGATCAGCGCGGTGCCGCAGCCGGTACAGAACGTAGTGCCGCCTTCGACGTCGTGCACATTGCCGGTGTAGACGTACTTCAGTCCTTCACCGATGGCGATCTTGCGCGCCCGGGTCAGCGTGGCGGGCGGGGTCGGCGGCAGATCGTCGAGCTTGTAGTCCGGGTGAAACGCCGTGAAGTGCAGCGGCACATCGGTGCCCAGTTCTTGAGCCACCCATTTCGAAAGCCGGTAGAGTTCCTCGTCCGAGTCGTTCTTGGTCGGAATCAGCAGCGTGGTGATCTCGAACCAGACATCGGTTTCATGGCGCAGATACTTGAGCGTGTCCAGCACCGGTTGGAGTTTCGACCCCGTCAGCCGGACGTAGAATTCGTCGGTGAATGCCTTCAAATCCACGTTCGCCGCGTCCATCTTCGCGTAGAACTCCCTGCGCGGCTGATCGTGCATGTAGCCTGCGGTCACTGCCACGGCCTGGATGCCGCGCGCACGGCAGGCGTCGGCCACGTCCATGGCATATTCCGCGAAGATCACGGGGTCGTTGTAGGTGAACGCAACGCTCCGGCTGCCGGAGCGTTCCGCCGCGGCTGCGATATCCTCGGCGCCGGCTTGATCCATCAGGCTATCCATGTCGCGGGATTTGGAAATGTCCCAGTTCTGGCAGAACTTGCACGCGAGGTTGCAGCCCGCGGTACCGAATGAAAGTACGGACGATCCTGGATAAAAATGGTTCAGCGGTTTCTTTTCGATCGGATCGACGCAGAATCCGGAGGAACGGCCGTAGGTGGTGAGCACCATGCGGTCGTTCAGGCGCTGGCGCACGAAACAGGCGCCGCGCTGGCCTTCGTGCAGCCGGCAATCGCGCGGGCACAGGTCGCACTGCATGCGACCATCATCGAGCAGGTGCCACCAGCGTCCGGGGTAAGGTCGCGGCTGCGTCGCGTTCAAAGTAATTTCTCCGACTCGGCCCACTTCGACACGGTGTAGCGGAACAGCTGGATGCCGTCGTCCCAGAAGTCGAGTGGCAGGCCGGCCTTGCGTTTGAGTTCGCCGAGGAATGAGGCGGGCGAGGGCAGGTTTTCCCACACCTGTGGAAGGAAGGTGCCACGATGGGGCCCGAATTCGAGCACCACCCCATCCTCGCCGGGGCGCAACTGCGCGAGCGCATGTTCCTGGTTACGAAATTTGAGCGGCGCGAACGCCGACAGCACCGACACTTCTATTCTTGTCGCGGACAATTCGTCAAAGGAAAGCGGCGCAAATCGAGGGTCGTGAAACGCCGCTGCGCGGGCGTTCGCCTTTACGTCCTCGACCAGCGTGCGGTGCGCCTCGAGGCTGCCAATGCAGCCACGCAGCCGGTTCTCGCTTTTCAGCGTCACGAAAGAGGCTCCCGGGCAGTGGAGGAACGCTGCGTCTTCCTGAACGGAAGTGAAGATGCCAAAGCTTCCGGCGATCGAGGAGCGCGCGATCGAAACGAGGACCTGGCCGTCTGCGCGTTCTTGTTCGTGGTCCTGCTTTTCCCGCGCCAAAGCGTCGTCATAAAACGCGAAGGAGGCGTAACCAACCACCCTGGTTTTGTCGCCGGCAGTATCGCCGGAGTTGCGCAGGTCCAGCAGTTCCGGGCGCAGCTTGCGGCGACGCGCTTCCAGCAGCAGGCCATTGACCGGCGTGGCACCGCAGGCCTGCTGGTGGTTCAGTTGTGGCGTCATTCCCAGGACCAAGCGTGCCGTTTGTTCGTCGATCGTTCTGGCCTGCGCATAGGGCAGGTAATGGGAAAGGTCGGAGCTTATGACGATAAGCGTGCGCTCGTCGCCCCAAAGCAGGCCGAGAACTTCGGCAACCTGTTCGGAAGACGCCTCGCCAACCGCAAGGGGCACCAGCGTGAATCCGGCGAGCACCTGTTGCAGGAACGGCAGATGCACCTCGAGCGAATGTTCGAGTGCGTGTGCCTCATCGCTGATGCAAACCTGGGGAAGATGCCGGATCGCAGCGATTGCTGAGAGGTCCAGCGCGACATCGCCCAGCGGCGTGGCAAAGACATCGGCCGCAGGCAGCGCCAGTCCGTGCACGTAGACACGGTGGGCCGGGCCGAGCAGAACCACCCGGGAGTAATCGGCGCGAAACGGAGCGAGCAGCGCGTAGGCGTTCGCAGCCACCGGGCCCGAGTAGACGTAACCGGCGTGAGGAACGATCAGTGCCTTGGGTCGTTGTTGCGTTGGCGGAGTCGTAGCTGCCAGTAACGCCTCAACCTGCGCTTGCAGCGCTCGCGCGTTGCCCGGATAAAAAGCGCCGGCAACTGCCGGTGCCCTGACTGAGCTCATGATTGCGTCCTGAAAACGATCGCTGGTATCTATGGGTTCGTCCGACCAATTGCAACTGGAAAATTATAGGCGCCGGACCGGCACTATGGTTATGAGGAGGCCGAAACGGCCAAGCGAGCGAGATCCAATCAGGCGAGATATAGAGGTTGAACATTTGACTGGCGCGTGTATATTACTGACCGCTCAGTCACTTACATGCAGATAGTGAACCCTCAACACAGACAGGATCGCCGCTGGACCCGACGCAAGGAAGCGCGACCGGCTGAACTGATGGCCGCCGCGCTCGATCTGTTCGTCGAACGCGGCTATGCAGCGACGCGGCTGGATGACGTGGCGGCTAGTGCCGGCGTCAGCAAAGGCACGCTCTATCTGTATTTCCCGAGCAAGGAAGAGTTGTTCAAGGCGGTCATCCGCTCCGGGATCGTGCCGCTGATCGAACGCGGTGAGCGCCTGCTCGAAGAACATCGGGGTCCGGCCCATGAATTGATGCGGCAGATCGTGTTCGCCTGGTGGGATTCCGTGGGGAACACCAAACTCGGCGGTATTCCGAAACTGATGTTCTCGGAGTGCCGCAATTTTCCCGAGATCGGGAAATTCTATTACGACGAGGTCATCAGCCGCGGCCACCGGTTGATGCAGAGCGTGCTGGAAACCGGAATGAAAAGCGGCGAGTTCAGGTCCATGGATGCTAATTACGCCATGCGGCTGATTCTTGCGCCCATGGTGTACCTGCTGCTTTGGCGACATTCGTTCGACTTCTGCGACAGCACGCGCATCGATGCGGAACGCTACCTGGAACAACATCTGGAGATGATCACCCGCGGACTCGTGCCCCGCGGCCGCGATCAGAGCATCGGCGTGCAGCCGGCGAAAGTAATCAGCATGGAAAAAAAAGGGAGGATTCGATGAAACGCATTTCGATTCTGGTCACGGCATTGCTTGCAGCCGGGCCGGCGCTATCCGCCGACCTGCTGGCGGTGTACCGGGAGGCATTGCTGCAAGACGCGGTGTATGCCTCGGCCAGGGCCCAGTACGTTGCCGCCCAGGAGCGCCTGCCCCAGGGCCGGGCGCTGCTGCTGCCCAATGTCAACTTCGGAGCCGGGACCAACTACAACGACGTGGACACCGCTTTCGAGAACAGCGCCTTTGTTTCGGGACGGCGCGACTTCTACAGCTACAACTACGGGGTGACGGTGACCCAGCCGATCTACCGCGGCCAGAACACGGCGAGCTATGAACAGTCCAA
>CAZYTR010000139.1:0-5369 GCA_964650365.1 uncultured Alcaligenaceae bacterium
GGCGGCGTGTCCGGCGGGAACCGACATTCCCGGCTATCTCGAGGCGATCTATCACGGCCGGTTTGCGGAAGCCTACGAAATCAACCTGCGCGACAACGTCTTTCCCGCAGTGCTCGGGCGGGTGTGCTCGCGGCCTTGCGAAGCTGCGTGCCGGCACGGCTGGGAAGGCAATGGCGAGCCGGTGGCGATCTGTTTTTCCAAACGTTCAGCCGCGGACTTCAGTTCGCGCGCGCCGGTCGTCCTCAAACCTCGATCCCCGGCAACCGGAAAGAAAGTCGCGGTGATCGGTGCTGGCGTGGCGGGGCTCGCCGCCGCGCGTGAACTGGCGCTCTGCGGGCACGGCGTCACCGTGTTCGAGAAACACCGGTTCCCGGGCGGAATGCTCAACCAGGGCATCCCGGCGTTCCGGCTGCCGCGCGAAATCATCGATCGCGAGATCCGCCAGATCGCCGCTGCCGGCGTGACCATCCGCTGCGGAGTCGATGTCGGTACTGACGTCACGCTGACCCAGCTCTGCGAAGACTTCGACGGAGTGGTGCTGGCTGCGGGAACGCTGCGGCCCAACGTGCTCGATCTGCCCGGCAAAGAACTGAAGGGAATCGAGCACGGCTTGAGCTTTCTGCTGCAGGTGAATGAATTCGGCCGGCGTGAGATCGGCGAGCGAGTCCTTGTGATCGGCGGCGGCTATACCGCCATGGACTGCGCCCGTACCGCGCGTCGGCTCGGTGCGCAAGTCGGGGTCGTATACCGCCGGGCGCGCGAAGACATGGTGGTGTTGCCGGGAGAACTCGAGGCGCTGCTGGAGGAAGGCGGGCACCTTGAAACGAATTACACGCCGCTCGCCGTTCTCGGCCACCGGGGCAAGGTCATCGGCGTGCGCTTTTCGCGTACGCGGCAGGGAGAGCCCGGACGCGACGGCCGGCGTGCGCCGGTCGAGATCCCCGGAACCGAACTCGAGATCGGCGCCGACACCGTTATCCTCGCGACCGGGCAGTTTCCGCAATCGGGATGGATCGACGCGGCACTTGTGCCGAAGCTGGTGGCGCGCGACGGCTGGCTGGCGAGCGGCAACGCCCACCGGACCGCGCAGCGCAATATTTTCGCTGCTGGCGATTTTGCGCTCGGCGCCACCACACTGATACAGGCGATCGGGCATGCGAAGGAGTGCGCGCGCAAGGTGGACGCATGGCTGACGGGCGTGCCGCGCACAAAGCCGGTCGCGCAAATCGGCGCCGCTTTTCGCTCAAAGCTGCAGGGCGGCCGCACCACCGGGCGCACCGCGGAGATGAACGTCATTCCGATCCATCCGATGCCTGCACTTGAAGTTGCGGCCAGGGGACTCGAGGCGGAAGTCGAAACCGGGTTTGCCGAGCCGGTGGCGAAGCAAGAGGCGTCGCGCTGCTACCTTTGCCACTACAAGTTCGAGATCGTGGACCGGGACTGCGTGCTGTGCGACGAGTGCCTGAAGGTGAGGCCGGTCGAAGGCTGCATCGTCGAAATTGCTTCGCTGCTGCGGGACGACGAGGGACGGATCCTGGGCTATACCAAAGTGGAAAAGGGCGGGACCGACTCGCTCTATTACAACCGGTTGTGGATTGACCAAAGCCGGTGCATTCGCTGCGGACAGTGCGAAGCGGTGTGCCCGATCAACGCGATAACGATCCAGAAAGTGACCTTGGCGGGTACAACGACCTGATGGGCCGGCGAATAGCGCGCATAAACGGGTGCTTAGGCAGCGTAGATACTTCCAAACTGCGCTTGATCTGCCTATACTGCTGAAAACGCCGCGTTTCCGCCTTCGGATTACAAGTTGCGTCCGGAATGCGGCCCTTAGTACCGAAACCTGACTCTAAATCAGAGCTTGGATTATCCAGGAGAGCCGAGTTGGCCCTGATTCTTGCAGTGGACATGGCCGGCACACCCGGCCGGTGGCTGATGGTCGAAGAGGCCATCTGTTACTACGCGCGCCGAATGGTGGCGTGGTCGCACGGCGAAATCGTGGCGACCTACCACGGCGGCGTGTCGCGCATGACCGGGGCGCGTTCCCAGTTGTCCACCCACAGCATCATCGCGATCAAGGGCGCGGTGGACTTCGTCAAGGACCATCACGCCGAGCCGCACCTGTCCAATACCTCGCTGTTTTTTCGCGACCGCCACATGTGCGCCTATTGCGGCGGCCAGTTCAAGGAGCGCAACCTGTCACGCGAGCACGTGATCCCGGTTTATCTCGGCGGCAAGGACCGCTGGATGAACGTCGTGACCGCCTGCCGCGGCTGCAATATCCGCAAAGGCGGGCGCACCCCGGAGTCGGCCGGTATGCCGCTGCTGTACACCCCCTACGTGCCCAACCGCTACGAGCACCTGATCCTGCAAAACCGCCGCATCCTTCAGGACCAGATGGAATACCTGATGGCCAAGGTCCCCAGGCACAGCAGGCTGTACGGCTGAACCGCGCCTGCGCTGCAAAACCGGCCGGCACCTGCTGCCGGCTTTTTTGCGTCCGTTCGCACCGCAATGCGGGTCAACGTACGGGCCCGCAACGCGTTACGGGGGACAATACGCAGTTCCCGCAAACCCTGAAATCGGGGCAAAGGACCGCAACCCATGAAAAAGGAATTTTTCGCCCCGGCGTTCGCAGTGCTCGCGCTGTGCGCCTGCCAGACCAATCCGATCACCGGCCGCCAGCAGTTCATGCTGGTCTCCGAGGACATGGCCATCACGGAATCGCAGCAAGCCTACGTGGCGATGCTGGAGCCGCTGCAGAAGAAGGGCCAAGTCGACAGCAACCCGGAAGTCACCGCGCGGGTGCGGACGATCACCGGACGGCTCATCGCCCAGGCGATCAAGTATCGACCGGAAACACAGAGCTGGGAATGGAGTGTGAAGGTGATCGACGATGCCAAGACCGTCAATGCCTGGTGCATGGCCGGCGGCAAGATGGCGATCTATACCGGCCTGATCGACCAGCTCAAGGCGACTGACGACGAACTGGCGCAGGTGATGGGTCACGAGATATCGCACGCGCTGGCGAAGCACACCACGGAAAGGATGTCCCGCGCGATTGCCATGCAGATGGGGCTGGGAGTGCTGGCGGCCACCCAGCAGTCCAGCCGCTACGGCGATCTGACGCTCACCGGTGCGCAGATGGCTGCGGTGGTCGCGCTGGAACTTCCCAACAGCAGGGAGGCCGAATCGGAGGCCGATCTCATCGGCATCGAGCTGGCGGCGAAAGCAGGCTACGACCCGAACGCAGCCGTATCGCTGTGGGACAAGATGGGGAAAGTCGGAGGCGGCAGTTCAAGCTTCGATTTTCTTTCCACCCACCCGGCGCCGCAGAAGCGCATGGAAACGCTCGCCGCGCTGGTGCCGAAGATGATGCCGTACTACCTGGACAAGTCGGCGCGCCCGACCTACCAGATCCGCGCCTTCTCCAACGGGCGCACGCTCGCGGAGCAGTACGCAATGGCACAGTAGCCGCGTGATCAGACTTTTCTAGAGCGACTCACCGCAGACGTCACCGCCATCGGGCGGAATCTTCTTGCCGGCCATCTTCTGCAGCGGCACCCAGATGATCGAAGTCACAAGCCGGCCAGCGGTTTCTAGGACGTCGCCCGGAGACACGCCGATCTTGAAATTCTTGAACGTGCCGGTGACCTGGATCGGCGTGGCGAGACTGAGGAACTGCGCGGTCTTGGCCTGTGGGCGCATGCGCAGGTAAACCGTTTCGGCGCCGAAGTCCACCGAGCCCTTGCCGGTGACGCGCATGCGGCTGGTATCCAGCAGTATGGTCTTGTCCACCAGCTTGCCTTGGTTCAGCTCGAAGCGTCCTATCGCGCAGTTGACCTTCGACGCCTTGCCCGGATCCACCGCGGGTACCAACGCCACCAGCACGTTGACCGCCCACAGGTCGATGATTCCCGATTGCATGTTCTGCGGCCACACGGCAAAGTCGATGCGCCCGCTGCCGTTGCGGAGGATATCCGCCAGATAGCGTGCGCGCGAGGTCACGTCCACGTTCAGGCTGAATGTGCCGCGCAAGTCGGTATCCGGTTTGACGCGGCGCGCGAGAATGCCGTAATCGAATTTGATTGCTTCGATATGGGTGTCCACGTTGACGTCCTGCTCGGTCGGTTCGTAGCCTAGCGACAGCTTGGCCGAGCCGCCGGGTACGTTGAGTTCCACCGGGCCGATGTCGGCGCGGCCGTTTTCCAGCTTCGCTTCCAATCTTCCGCTTCCGAGCTTGTCCTGGCCTGCCAGTACCTGGTCAACCTGCACCGTCAGATAGGCGTCCTGCCGGCGCAGCATTGCGGGACTGAGAAGCTCCTGCGCCTGCTGGCTTGCCTCGGCGGCCTTGGCGCGCAGCTCATCGGCGCTAAGCGCCTTATCGCTTTCCTCGGCCGGCTTTTTTTCGAACGGCGTCCAGCCGTTGAACCTGAAATCGTCGAGCTGGACGTTGGGCGCGGCCAGTGCGATTTCGATGCGAGGGCGCCCCGTGGTGTTCTGGTAGCGGCCCTTGCCCTTGAGCGCGCTTTCTCCGACCTGCAGTAGCAGATCTTCGACTTCGTATCCGCGCGCCGACATGCGGAATTTTCCGGCCGCAGACCATGGGCCCCACGGTGGCAGCGAGGCGCGCACCAGTTTATTGAGCGTATCGAAGCGCGTTCCACGCACTACGAGTGCCAGTTCGACCTCACGGTTTCCCAGCGGCCGCGCGATGGCGCCGGAGAGTTCCATTCGGGTTGCGGCCGCTTCGGTGGTGAGCTTGAACGGCACTGGCAGCTTCGGATTGACGAGGTCCTGCGCGGAGGCGGTTGCCACGCCAATGGCGACCGGGATGTCGTCGATCGAGCCCTTGAGATCGAGGCTGACCTTGTCGCCCGGCGCAGCGCGCAACAGTCCGCTCTCGATCTTGATCCGGGCTTCCGCGCGGGTATTCGGGTCGCGCAGCGTAACGCGGCCGCCGGCGAAGTTCCCGGTCAGATCGGCGCGCGCGATCAGATCGCCGAGCCGGGTGGAGCGGCTGGCGAGGTGGATCTGCATCAGATCGAGGGTGGCGTCGATATTGCGGGCGAGGTCGAGCTTTCGCAGCAAGTTGCCGATGTTTACATCGTTGGCGAACAGCCACAGCCCCGCATTCGGTTCTTTGCTGCGCAGGTCGAGAAGGATTGCGCCGCGCAACGCCGTCTTGGCGACGTTGGCAGCAAACGGTGAGGGGTACATGTAGCCGTCGCGGATACGCCCGTCGAAAGAAACGTCGTGCACTTCCAGCGGGCTCCCGAGAAAGCGTTTCAGGCGCACTTCGACGTCGGCGTCGGTCAGGTCGATACCCTGGGGCAGAATGGGAATGTTCAGCACCGGACCGGACGATT
>CAZYTR010000140.1:0-6315 GCA_964650365.1 uncultured Alcaligenaceae bacterium
CGCGCCCTCCGCGCCCGCGAACCACGCTTCCACCACGGTACGCAGCAGACCAAACGCCACGATGGCGACAAAAATGCCCAGCACGGTCAGCCCGGTGCGCAGCTTGTGCCGCAGTGCGTTTCTCAGTACCAGCTTCGCGAAATACATAAACCCGATTTCGCCGCCAAGATGCCAAGAGCGCCAAGAAAAGCTAAATGCAATCCGGGAAAAAACATCTACGTGTTCTTGTGACGTGTGACGAAATTTGCGACTCCAGGATCTTCACTCTCAATTTCCGGTTTTCCTTGGCGCTCTTGGCGTACCTCTCAAGGGGGTATAGAAAAGAATCTTGGCGGCTATCTTGCCGTTTCGCCGTTGGTAAGTTCGCCCTTGTCGAGATGCCGCACCACGCGCGCGCGCTCGGCGGCGCGCTGGTCGTGCGTGACCATGACGATGGTCTTGCCCAGCTCGCGGTTCAGACGCTCGAGCAGGTCGAGAATGTCCGCAGCGGAGACACGATCCAGATCCCCGGTCGGTTCGTCGGCAACGATCAGCATCGGGTCGCTGATGATCGCGCGCGCGATGGCGACGCGCTGTTGCTGGCCACCGGAGAGTTCGGAGGGATAGTGATCCAACCGGTCGGTGAGCCCGACCATGTCGAGGGCGAGTTCGACGCGCTCACGCCTCTGGCGGCGTGACAGGCGGGTCAGCAGCAGCGGCAGCTCGATGTTCTCGAACGCCGTCAGCACCGGCATCAGGTTGTAGAACTGGAAGATGAAGCCAATGTGGGCGGCGCGCCAATCGGCGAGATCCGCTTCCGAAAGCGTGGAGATATCGAGGCCGGCGACCCGCAGTTCGCCGCGGTCGGGCTTGTCGATCCCCGCTATCAGATTCAACAACGTGCTCTTGCCCGAACCGGAGGGGCCCATCAGCGCCACGAACTCGCCTTCCGCGATGTCGAAATTGAGGTCGTTGAGCACCGGTACGATCTGGCCGCCGCGCCGGTAGGATTTTGCGAGATGGCGGATCTCGACGATCGGTGCCGTCATTCACTTGCCGGCCGGCTTCACCGCCGCGCCATCGTGCAGTTTCGTGCTCGGGCGCAGAACCACCTTTTCCCCCGTTTGCGGTCCGCTCCTGATTTCGACCAGGTCACCCATTTTCGCGCCGGTTTCGACCGGCACTTCCGCAACCTTGTCGCCCCTCACCACGAATACCACATTGCGGCCAGCGCGGGTCGTCAGCGCAGCCGAATTCAGTGCCGCCCGCGGCGCGCGCTCGGCATCGCTGATTTCCTGCGACAGGAATGCAACCTTCGCGCTCATCTCCGGAAGGATGCGTGCATCCGCTTCCATGAAGCGGATCTTGGTCATGACGGTGGCCTTGGAGCGGTCCACCGTCGGCACCGTTCGGGCGACCACACCGCGGAACCGGACGTCGGGAAGCGCATCGAGATGAATTTCGACCGGCTGGCCGATTCGCACCCGGGACAGGTTCGACTCCGACACATCGGCTTCGACTTCAAGCGTGCTCATATCAGCCATCGTCACCACAGCACCTTTCGCGTCCAGAGCCGAGGAGAACGGCGTGACCACGTCGCCGACGTTGGCGGCCTTGGTGAGCACGACGCCGTCGAACGGCGCGCGTATCAGCGTCTGGTCCACGGCAACATCGGTACCGCGAAGGTTGGCCTGTGCTGCGGCGATCCCCGCGTTCAGGCTGGCGATGTTGGCCCTCGCCTTGTCCTGGCGCGCCACTGCGATATCGTGCGAGGCCCTCGAAACGAAACCTTGCGCAAGCAGGTCCTCCGAACGTTTGAGGGCGGTTTGCGCCTCCCTGAATTCGGCAAGGCCTTGCTCGAGATTGGCCTTGGCAAGCTGGAGGTTCGCCGCCGCCTGTTCGCGCGTGGCCTTGACGTCCAGATTTTCCAGCCGGGCGATGATTTCACCTTCCTTCACGCGACTGCCTTCTTCCACGCCCAGCCACACCAGGCGGCCGGTTGCTTTCGATGCCACCGCGGCCTTTCGCTGCGCGACCACGTAGCCGGTCGCATTCAGTTCGGTGTACGCCTGGGAGGGATACGCCATTGTTACCGACGCCGTTTCGACTGCGACCGGGGCGCGCAACAGCCGGTTGTATGCGAACAGCGACATGATCGCAGCCGCGATCACGACCAGTGCCGGGACCATCAGCCGCCGCAACCGGCCGCGCGGGCGCAACACCAGCGCCCCCGCTCCGCCGCGATCGATCTTCAGCCTGGAAATATCCGGACCGCTCAAGTGCATCAACCAGAGAGAAAAAGTGGTGTCATTATGACGGAAACCCCCGTCATTCGACCGGCCTTTCGTCCGCGCGTGCAATCGCAAGACAAAAAAAGGGCAGCGCCTGCGCGCTGCCCTTTTTCCGGCTATTGCCGGCGAGCGCTCTCGCTTACCAACTCACTTCGCGATCCGGCGTCGACGAGATCTTGTGGATGCTCAAGTCCGCTCCGATGAACTCCTCCTCCGCGTCGAGCCGGATTCCCATTGCCGCCTTGAGGCCGCCATAGACGATTAAGGCCCCGGCCACCGCCACGCCGATTCCAAGCAGGCTACCGATCAACTGCGACATGAAGCTCACCCCGCCCAGTCCGCCGAATGCGTGCAGCCCGAAGATGCCGGCTGCGATGCCGCCCCAGGCGCCGCACAGGCCGTGCAACGGCCAGACGCCCAGCACGTCGTCGATCTTCCAACGGTTCTGCGTCACGGTGAACATGACCACGAACAGCACGCCGGCCACCGAGCCGGTTGCCAGCGCCCCGATCGGATGCATCAGATCCGAGCCGGCGCAAATCGCCACCAGGCCGGCAAGCGGGCCGTTGTGAACGAAACCCGGGTCGTTGCGTCCGGCAAACAGTGCGCCAATTGTGCCGCCGGCCATCGCCATCAGCGAATTTACCGCAACCAGGCCGCTGATCTTGTCGATGGTCTGTGCAGACATGACATTGAAACCGAACCAGCCCACCGTGAGCACCCAGGCACCGAGTGCGAGAAACGGGATGCTCGACGGCGGGTGCGCGGCAACGCCGCCTTCGCGGTTGTAGCGGCCGCGGCGTGCGCCAAGAAGGACGACCGCGATCAGCCCGACCCAGCCGCCCACGGCATGCACCACGATCGAACCGGCAAAGTCATGAAACGGCGCGCCGAAGGTTGCCTCCAGCCACGCCTGCACGCCGTAGTTGCCGTTCCAGGAAATGCCTTCGAAAAAGGGATAGATAAATCCGACCAGCAGGAATGTCGCCGCCAATTGCGCGTTGAACTTGGCGCGTTCGGCGATGCCCCCGGAGACGATCGCCGGGATGGCGGCGGCAAAAGTCAGCAGGAAAAAGAACTTGACCAGTTGATACCCGCTGTCTGCGGCGAGCTTGTCCGCGGCTGCGAAGAAGTTCACGCCGTAGGCGAGCGTATAGCCGATGAAAAAATACGCCACCGTGGACACGGAGAAATCCGCCAGGATCTTCACCAGCGCATTCACCTGGTTTTTCTTGCGCACGGTGCCGAGTTCCAGAAACGCGAACCCGGCGTGCATCGCCAGCACCATCACCGCGCCAAGCAGAATGAATAGCGCGTCGCTGCTGATTTTCAGGGCTTCCATACTCTCCTCCCGTTTTCTTGTTTGCGAAATTGGACGACTTCAATCAACCATCATTCCCACAAATTAACTGTCTGTACGATAACGACTTTAAAGCCATGACCGAGCGCCGACAAGGCCTTTTTCGAACCAGTCAAGGTGCATCTGCCGGAAAAGAGGCACTATTACAGTGTGGCCGAATTCCAGAACCTGCACCCCGGGCTGCTCGATGGTCCGGTCTATATTGGAGGCCGCGGACCGGCAGTTTATAGTGCAGTGCTTACGCGATAACCTGATCCGTGGAGGCGACATTGCTTTCCCGGACAGCCCACGTCAACTTCCATGGATGACGGCATGACGCCGACTTCGACCCTGCACAAAGCCGACCAATCACGACAGCCAACCGACAAGAGGCTCTCTCTCGAGCAATTGCTGGTCGAAATGGTCGCCGACAAGCTGGTGCCGCAGGACACGGCCGACAAACTGCTGGCGCTGCGCCGCAACTTCCGCAGCGGCGACGTCCACCCGCTGGTGATCCTGGCCGACCAGAAGTGGACGGATCCGCGCAACACCAAGAAACTGCTGAATCTGGAAACGCTGACCGAGTGGCTGGCCGGCAAAGTGGGGCTGCCCTACCTGCACATCGATCCGTTCAAGATCGACTTTGCCGCGGTTACCAAGGTGATGTCGAACGCCTATGCCGCGCGTTTCCGCATCCTACCGGTCGGCGTCACCTCCACCGAGGTGGTGATCGCCACTTGCGAACCTTACCTGCGCGAGTGGGAAACGGAACTCGCCCGCATCCTCAGGCTGGAGATCAAGAGGGTGCTGGCCAATCCGGTCGACATCAACAGCTACCTGGTCGAGTTCTACAACCTGGCCCGCTCGGTCAAGGGTGCAAGCCAGCAGCAAGGCGTATCGCTTTCCGACATCACCAATTTCGAGCAGCTTGTGCAGCTGGGCGCGAGCGGCAAGCTCGATGCCAACGACCAGCACGTCGTCCGCCTGGTCGACTGGCTGCTCCAGTACGCCTTCGATCAACGCGCCAGCGACATCCATGTCGAGCCGCGCCGCGACCTGGCCAACGTGCGCTTCCGCATCGACGGCGTGCTGCATCAGGTGTATCAGATTCCCACGCCCATCGTCGCGGCGATGACCAGCCGCATCAAGATCCTCGGGCGCATGGACGTGGTGGAGAAGCGCCGGCCGCAGGACGGCCGCATCAAGACCCGCACGGCGGACGGCGAGGAGCTCGAACTGCGCCTGTCCACCATGCCCACGGCCTTCGGCGAGAAGCTGGTGATGCGGATCTTCAACCCCGACGTGCTGGTGAAGAGTTTCAAGGACCTGGGCTTCTCCGATGAGGATCTCGAGCGCTGGAGCCAGGTCACCTCGCGTCCCCACGGCATTGTGCTGGTGACCGGGCCGACCGGCTCCGGCAAGACCACCACGTTGTACTCGACGCTCAAGCAGGTTGCCTCGCCGGAAGTCAACGTCTGCACCGTCGAAGACCCGATCGAAATGGTCGAGCCGCAGTTCAACCAGATGCAGGTGCAGCACGGCATCGGACTTGACTTCGCCACCGGCGTCCGCACGCTCATGCGCCAGGACCCCGACATCATCATGGTCGGCGAGATCCGCGACATGGAAACCGCGGAAATGGCGATCCAGGCGGCGCTCACCGGTCATCTGGTGTTCTCCACGCTGCACACCAACGACGCGCCCTCGGCGCTCACCCGCCTGCTCGACATCGGCGTGCCGCCTTACCTGCTTCACACCACCATTCTGGCGGTGATGGCCCAACGGCTGGTGCGCACGCTCTGTCCTCTGTGCCGGGAAGCCGGCACTGTCGACGACAGCACCTGGAACTTATTGATCGCGCCATGGCAATCCGAAAAGCCCAAGCAGGTTTACAACGCCAAGGGCTGCCTCGAATGCCGGATGACAGGGTACTCGGGCCGAATCGGCATCTACGAAATTCTGCTGATGACCGCGGGGCAGCGGCCGCTCATCACGGCTGAAACCGACGCCGCGCTGATACGCGAGCAGGCGTACCGCGACGGCATGAAACCACTGCGCATCGCCGGCGCGCTGAAAATCGCCGCCGGTGTGACGACCGTGGACGAAGTGCTCAAGGTAACGCCACCGATAGCAGATGACCGCCGGAACAAACCTTGATACGACGTCAACACAGCAATGAAGAAAATCCGCAAGGCTTCCGTTAGCGCGCGAGCGTGCGCATTGCGCGGTCGAGCCCGTCGAGCGTAAGCGGGAACATCCGGTCAGCCATCAACTGCCGGACCATGCCGATCGATTCGTAGTAGCCCCAGCGCTCTTCCGCCGTGGGGTTGAGCCACACCGCATGGTGGTAGACGTCCAGCATGCGCTTCAGCCACGCCGTCCCCGCCTCCTCGTTGTTGTGCTCGATGCTGCCGCCCGGGTAGGCGATCTCGTACGGACTCATGGTCGCATCGCCCACGAAAATCAGCTTGTAGTCGTGGGCGTACTTGTGCAGTACGTCGAAAGTGGGCGTGCGCTCGCTGTTGCGCCTGCGATTGTTGCGCCACACCGACTCGTAGAGGAAGGTGTGGAAGTAGAAATACTCGAGGTGCTTGAATTCGGCGCGCGCCGCCGAGAACAGTTCCTCGCACGCCTTGACGTAGTCCTCCATGGAACCGCCCACGTCCAGGAACAGCAGCACCTTCACGGAGTTGTGCCGCTCCGGAA
>CAZYTR010000141.1:0-3638 GCA_964650365.1 uncultured Alcaligenaceae bacterium
AGGCGATCCAGATTCTCCAATTCGACTGCACCATGATGGGTGGCTTCACGGAAGGACGCAAGCTGGCCGCGCTGTGCGAGCTCAACCACGTACAAGTCGCGCCGCACCACGACTGCTTCATCCACGCCCAACTGGTCGCGGCGAGCCCGGCCGGGTGCATCGTCGAGTCCTTTACCGATCCCGAGCGCGATCCATTGCAGGCCGAACTGTTCGAGAACCCGCCGCGGATCGCCAACGGTTGGCTCAAGCTCAACGAAGCCCCGGGATTGGGCCTGACGCTGTCCGAGGCCGCAGTGGCGAAGTTCGGCGAGCGGATTCTTTGATTCGACGGCATTGCGAATGTTGACGCGGCATCCTGCCTGGCGCATGCCGACCCGCAATACTCCCGCATATCGCAAGTCCGCGGCGCCCACGCGTAACGACACGCGGCACCGCTGAAATATACATTGCGACATAAATAGTGCCGCATTAAATACTCCTTCCCCCTTGATGGGGGAAGGTTGGGATGGGGGTGAAATGCCAGCCACACGATACACGTCTCACCCCCACCCTAAGCCCTCCCCCTTCTAGGGGGAGGGAATGTCTCCGGCGCAATTTTTGTCGCTACGTATAGTACCCTACTGCATCCGACCAAAGACCGGCGAGGCTCGACACCCATGGACATGAGCATGCACAAATATTCCCAATACATCGACGGTAAATTCGTCGAACCTGCCAGCGGCAAGTGGTTCGACAGTTTCAATCCCTACACCGGCGAGCCCTGGAGCAAAGTCGCGCAAGGCGACGCCGAGGACGTCGAGCGCGCGGTGCAGGCGGCGCACCGCGCCTTGACCACGGGTGCGTGGCCGCAGCTGACGGCCACCCAGCGCGGACTGATGTTGCACCGGCTGGGCGATCTGGTCGCGCGCGACGCCAAGCGGCTCGCCGAAACCGAGGTGCACGACAACGGCAAGCTGATCGCCGAGATGCAGGCGCAACTCAACTACGTCCCGCAGTGGTACTACTACTTCGGTGGGCTTGCCGACAAGATTCAGGGCGCGGTGATTCCGCTGGACAAGAAAGGCTACTTCAACTACACGCGCAACGAGCCGGTGGGCGTGGTGGCCGCGATCACCGCCTGGAATTCGCCGCTGTTGCTGGCTGCCTGGAAACTCGCCCCGGCACTGGCGGCGGGCTGCACGGTGGTGCTCAAGCCTTCCGAGTTCACTTCCGCATCCACGCTGGAATTCGTCAGGCTGATCGAGGAAGCCGGTTTTCCCCCCGGCGTCGTCAACGTCGTCACCGGATTCGGCAAAGACGTCGGTCCCGCGTTGGTAGGCCACCCGCTGGTGCGAAAGATTGCATTCACCGGTTCGGACGCCACCGGGCGCGCGATCAACGAGCTGGCGGCGAAGACCTTCAAGCGCGTTACCTTGGAGCTCGGCGGCAAGTCGCCGAACATCGTCTTCGCCGACGCCAAGATCGACGATGCCGTCAACGGCGCCGTGTCCGGAATCTTCGCCGCTACCGGCCAGACCTGTATCGCCGGCTCGCGCTTGCTGTTGCAGAAAGGCATTCACGATGCCTTTTTGGACAAGCTGCTCACGCTGGCCAAGACCGCACGCATGGGCGACCCGATGAGCTACGACACCCAGGTCGGTCCGATCACCACGCGCCCGCAGTACGACAAGGTGCTCGGGTATATCGACATCGCCAAAAACGAGGGGGCCGAGTTGCGGCTGGGCGGCGGAGCCGCCACGCGTCCCGAGTGCGGCAAGGGGTGGTTCGTCGAGCCGACGGTTTTCTCGGGGGTGCAAAACAAAATGCGCATCGCCCAGGAAGAAGTCTTCGGTCCGGTGCTCTCGGTGCTCAAATTCGACGACGAAGACGAAGCGGCAGCCATCGCCAACGACGTGCGCTTCGGGCTGGGCTCCGGCGTGTGGACAAGCGATATCGGTCGCGCCGTGCGCATGGCCGAGCGCATCCAGGCGGGCACCGTCTGGGTCAACACCTATCGCGCCGTGAGTTTCATGTCGCCCTTCGGCGGTTACAAAGATTCGGGAATGGGTCGCGAAAATGGCATCGACGCGATTCGCGAGTATTTGCAGGTGAAAAGCGTCTGGATCAATACCGGCGCGGTCAGCGCCAATCCGTTCGTGATGCGCTGATGCGAGAATAAATCCGGCCGGGTCTCTGCTGGAGGCGGCGAACAGCATGATGCCTGGGACAAGAAGAAGGAGCGAAAAATGAAAGCGGTGGTTTTCCCCGGCGACCGTAAGCTGGAGTTCGTGGAGTTTCCCGACCCGACGCCCGGTCCGGGCGAGGTGGTACTGGAGATCAAGGCGTCGGGCATGTGCGGCAGCGACCTTAAGTACTATCGCGCCTCCGGGGGCGCGGCGTCCCTGGGCTTCAAGACCAGCGGCGGTCCGGTGATCGCCGGGCATGAGCCCTGCGGGGTGGTGGCGGCGGTTGGACCTGGTGTTCCCGAAAACCAGGCCCGGGTAGGCATGCGCGTGATGCAGCATCACTACCGTGGCTGCGGCGTGTGTGCGCATTGCTCGACGGGCTGGATGCAGCTCTGTATCGAGGGCGTCGCCGAAGTCTACGGCGCGACCGGCCACGGTGCCCATGCGAGATACATGAAGTGTCCGGCGCGCACCCTGGTCCCGCTTCCCGATGAGTTGTCATTCGACGCCGGCGCTGCGGTGTCGTGCGGGACCGGCACCGCGTGGAGCGCGCTGCACCGGCTCGATTTGCAGGGCGATCACACCATCGCCGTCTTCGGCCAGGGTCCGGTCGGACTTTCGGTCACGCTGCTCGCAGCCGAGATGGGCGCCCGCGTAATCGCTCTGGACACCAGCGAAGAAAGGCTTGCCCGGGCGAAGGAGTTCGGCGCAGACGTTCTGATCAATCCCAAGGCCACGGAAAACGTGGTGCAGGCGATCAAAGACCTGACTCACGGTCTCGGCGCCCATCTCGCGCTCGACGCCTCGTCCTCCCCAGTGGCACGAGCGCAAGCCGTGCGCTGCGTGCGCACCTGGGGCAAGGCCTGCTTTGTCGGCGAGGGCGATACCGTCACGCTGGACGTGAGCAACGATCTGCTGCGAAGGCAGGTCACGCTGATCGGATCGTGGACCTTCTCGACTGTCGGTCAAGCCGACTGCGCCCGCTACATTGCAGATCGCGGAATCAATGTCGATCGCCTCTTCACGCACCGCTGGAAGCTGGATCAGGCGGTGGAAGCCTATCAACTTTTCGACAAGCAGACTTCGGGCAAGGGCGTTATCCTGCCATCGTAGGTATGCAGCCGTCGTTCGTCGTTCCCGGCGGGAATGGCGAAGCGGACAATGACAACAACCGAGGGAGAAAATCATGAAGCTCACCCGAATTCTGGCTATGGCTTGCGCACTGGCGCTGGTTGCCACGACCGCATCCGCGCAGTCGACAACCAAGCTGCGTTTCGAATCGGTATTCCCGGCATCGAGTCTGTTCTTCGAAAGTTCCAAATATTTCGCCGAACGCGTCAAGGCGTTGAGCGGCGGACGTCTGGTGATCGAAATGCTGCCGCCCGGCGCAGTGGTGCCGCCTTTCGAAGTGCTCGACGCGATACACAAGGGTGTGCTGGACGGCGGGCATACGGCGGCGGCCTACTGGGTGGG
>CAZYTR010000142.1:0-2155 GCA_964650365.1 uncultured Alcaligenaceae bacterium
TACCGGCAGGGACAGCCAGAACGAGAACCCGAAAAGATTCCATGCCATCACTACCCCGTACGCGCCGATGGCGAGAAAGGCGCCGTGGCCAAGGCTGGTCATTCCGAGTCGTCCCATCAGCGCCCAGCTGGTGTACACAAACGCCCACAGCAGGCACATGATCATCAGATGCAACGGGTAGTTGCCCATCCCCGTGAGCGGCGCGGCCGCCAGCAGTGCAACACCGATCCAGGGCAAGGCGCGCATCATGACTTGCCTCCCAGCAGGCCCTGCGGCCGCCAGAACATGAACGCGATGAAGAACAGGAAGGCCAGCACATAGCCCCATTCGAGGTGTAAGAAGTACCCGCCTACCGAGATGAACTGCGCGAAGATGAACGCCGCGAGGAAGCCGCCGATCATGTTTCCCAGCCCGCCAAGCACGCAAACCAGGAAAGCGATCGGCCCGAAAGATAATCCGATTGCCGGGTGGATGTCGTATTGCAGCACGAGCAGGCAGGAGGCGACGCCGGCAAGCGCGCCGCCCAGCGCGGAGGTGATCAGGAAGATGCGGCTCGGGTTCACGCCCATCAGCGGCATGATCGCGCGGTCCTGTGAGATGGCGCGGATCGCGGTGCCGAGGTAAGTACGCTTGAGGAACAGATAGACGCCGATCATGGCTGCCAGCGCGATCAGGAACGCGGTCAGCCGCGCCAGGCTCAGGAACATGCCGCCCAGCTCGAAGGTCGGCAGCTTGACGCCGATGTTCCTGAACTCGACGCCGAAGGCCAGCGTGGCCGCGCCCTGCAGGAAAAACAGCACGCCGCCGGTGACCAGCAGCTGGTTGATCGGCTCGGCGGCAAGCACCGGGCGGATCACCAAGTGGTGCATTGCCACGCCCAGTGCGGAAACCACCACGATGCACCCCGCGAAGGCGAGCCACAGCGGCCAACCATAGTCCACGTGCAGGTAGAAGGCCGCATACATGCCGATCATGATGAGTTCGGCGTAACAGATCCACACCACGTCGATTACGCCGAAGATCAGGTTCAGCCCCAGCGCCAGCAACGCCAGGATGCCGCCCAGCAGCACGCCGTTGACGATGGCTTCCAGCAGAAAGATGTCGAACATTTCCATCGCTTAGATTCCGAGGTAGGCCTTCTTGATCTCGTCGGTTTCGAGCAGCTCCCGGGCTGTTCCTGCTGCGCGGATGCGCCCGGTCTCCAGCAGATAACCGCGGTTCGCGACTTTGAGCACCTGGCGGATGTTCTGCTCGACGATCAGAACGGTGTAGCCCTCAGCGCTCATTCGCCGCACCGTTTCGAAGATCGACTGCACGACCACGGGCGCCAGTCCCGCCGAAGGTTCGTCGAGCAAAAGCAATTTGGGCCCCGACATGAGCGCACGGCCGATCGCGCACATCTGCTGTTCGCCGCCGGATAACGTGCCGGCCGGCTGGTGGCGCCGTTCTTCCATTCGCGGAAACAACTGGTAAACACGCGCGAGCCGCTCTTCGAAATGCGCACGCGCTTGCGGCACGAACGCACCCATTCGCAAATTTTCCTCGACGGTGAGCTTCGGGAACAGTCGCCGGTTCTCCGGCACGTGCGCAATCCCATGGCTGACCACCGCGTATGAGGCCACGTCGTTCAAACGCCGGCCTTCCATCGTCATCTCGCCCGCGGTCGCGTCGATCAGCCGCGAGACGACTCTGAGCAGCGTCGTCTTGCCGGCACCGTTCGGCCCGATCACCGCGACGGTTTCGCCCGCCTTGACCTCGAGGCTCACGTCGAACAGCGCCTGGAAACCGGCGTAACCCGCAGATATGTTGCGCAACGCGAGCATCACCCGCTCCTTGCAGCCACGGTTGCCTGCACGTCGCTGGCATCGGTGCCCAGATACACCTCGATCACCCTCGGGTCGTGGGCCACTACTTCGGGTTTTCCGTGCGCGATCACTTCGCCGTGGTCGAGCACCACGCAGCGGTCCACCACCCGCATCAGCTCACCCATGATGTGCTCGACCCAGACGATGGTGATGCCGCGCTGCTTTCGGATTTCCGCGAGAAGGTCGGCGGCTTGGCTCATCTCCTGCTCGTCGAGGCCGCCGAGCGATTCGTCGGCCAGCAGTAACTTGGGCTTGGTGGCGAGCGCGCGCGCGAGTTCCAGTTTCTTCAG
>CAZYTR010000143.1:0-6898 GCA_964650365.1 uncultured Alcaligenaceae bacterium
AGGCGATGCTGATCGAGGCGGCGAACCGCGCCGAGGGCCTGCTGCGCGAGCCGCCGCCATTCGTATTGCAGAAAAGCCTGGGTGACTTTTGCGTGACCTACGAAATCAACGCCTATTGCGATCGCCCGCAAGAGATGGCGAAGCTCTACACGGCGCTGCATCAGAACATCCTGGATGTCTTCAACGAGCACGGCGTGCAGATCATGACGCCCGCCTACGAAGGCGATCCCGAGCAGCCCAAGGTGGTGCCGAAGGAACAGTGGTACGCCGCGCCGGCGAAGGCGCCTAAGAACAGTGATGGGTGATGGGTGATGAGTGAGGCGAGAGACGAGAGACGAGAGGCGAGACACGCGTTTATAGAACTTTCGTTGACCGCGTTAACGAACACAACCCGGCCTGCGAATACCCACTGAAATCGGCCGGTTTTCGTCGCAGCGAATCCGTCGGTAGCTCGCCAATCAGTTGAGTTGTCGCGCTCCGGTTCCGTCCGCGCTTGATTTGGATCAATACGCCCAGCATGCCGGAAGCAAGAATTCTCAAAGCCGAGCAGCAGTTGACCCACGATCATGCTGCCCGATCATGGTCGACGTGCCAGGAACCTGCCGAAGTCCTAAAGGAGAGTGAAATGCACATAGTGAAATCCCTTGCGTTTGGCGTGGCAGCGATGTCGCTCGCGGTCGTGGCTATGGCGCAGAAACCGATCATTTACCCGGCCAAGGGTCAGACCCCGCAGCAACAGCAGAAGGACGACGGCGAGTGCTATGTGTGGGCCAAGCAGACTACCGGCATCGATCCGGCGGCGTTGGCGGCAGCGCCACCGCCCCAGCAGCAGCCGGCGGCCAAGCCGCCGACGACACCGACCGGCGTGACACCCGGGGCGGCCGTGGGCGGTGCGGCCCGCGGGGCGATCGTAGGTGAGGTCGTCGCAGACGACCCCCGCACCGGGGCGGCTGCGGGTGCGGTCGCCGCGCGTGGCGCGAGCCGGCGCCAGAACGCGGCCGCGCAGAAGCAGCAACAGCAGCAGGTATCAGCGCAGCAGCAGGCGCAATCCCAGCAGCAACAGCAGACGCTCAGCACGTACAATCGCGCGTTTGCCGCGTGCATGGAAGGGCGCGGTTACACGATCAAGTAAGGGGGCGCAATGAAACAGCTCGGCCAAGAGCTGCAAGTGCCTTTGATAACGGTGACGCAGTGACAGAAAAATGAGGACGCACACATTTTTATGAGCCGGCGATTCCAGCCCTTGGCTTGGCGTCGTCGAGCCGGGGCATATCGTGGGTTTCGCCCGCAACCAGTCCGACACCGATGAAAGCCAGCATGGCGGGAGAACATATGAAACGAACGTGCATCGCAGTGATCCTTGGTCTGCTTGCGGTGCTGTTCGCCGCGGTTGCCCCAGCGCAAGCGCAGGGAAAGAGACCGAATATCGTCATCATCCTCGGCGATGACATGGGGTTCGCGGACATGGGAGCGTTCGGCGGCGAGATCAAGACGCCGAATCTCGACTCTTTGGCGAACGAGGGCGTGCGCTTCACGAACTTCTACACGCACGCGAGCTGCTCGCCCACGCGATCCATGCTGCTGACCGGTGTCGACACGCACCAGAACGGCCTGGGCAACATGGACGAGTGGACGGCCCCTAACCAACGGGGGGTGGACGGATACGAGGGCTACCTCAACGATCGGGTGGCTACACTGCCGCAGCTACTCAAGGGGGCGGGCTATCACACCTACATGGTCGGCAAGTGGCATCTGGGCAAGGCGCCGTCGCAGATTCCGGCCGCGCGCGGATTCGAACGCGACTTTTCCTTGCTCGACGGTGCGGGCAGTTACTGGGACATGACGAATTTCACGGGCGCCTCCCCGAAGTCGGTCTTCACCGAGGACGGTCGCTATCTCACGCGGCTTCCAGAGGACTACTACGCGACCAAGACCTACACCGACAAGCTGATCAGCTTCATCGACGCCAACCGCGGCGACGGCAAACCGTTCTTTGCTTATGTCGCGCACCAGGCGCCGCACGATCCGTATCACCTGCCGCGGGAGTGGCGCAATCGCCACGTCGGCGAGTACGACAAGGGCTGGGACGCAGTACGGCAGGAGCGGTTGAAGCGACAGGTCGAGCTGGGCATCATGCCCACGGACACACAGCTCGCCGAACGCATGTGGTTTCTGCCCGATCCCGTCGTGCTCGCGCCAGCGACCCGGGCAATCCTCGGCAAGAAGATGGAGCTCTACGCCGGCATGGTGGAGAACCTCGATTTCCACGTCGGCCGGCTCATCGACCACCTGAAAAAGATCGGCGAGTACGAGAACACGATCTTCGTCGTGTTTGGCGACAATGGCGCCGAAGGAACGGACCTCTTCCAAATGATCGCGGGCTCGCCCGGCTCGCGTGATTTCCTCTTCGCGGCGATCAACTGGTCGCAGACCCACCCCAACGCGTGGGGCGATCCGGGATCGTACGTCGGCTACGGCCCGATGTGGGCGCAGGTGTCGATGACGCCCTTCAGCCAGTACAAGGGCTGGCTCGCGGAAGGCGGGATCCGGAACGCACTCATCGTCAGCGGTCCGGCGGTCAAGCGGCCGAAAGGAAGCATCAATCACGGGCTCATGCATGTGGCCGACTTCATGCCGACGTTGCTGGAGGTCGCTGGTACCAGCTATCCAAAGACGAAAGACGGGCGCGAGCTGCCGGCGCTCATCGGCAAATCCTGGGGCCGGATACTGTCGGGCGAGGCAGAGTCGATACGGACTGAGCAGGACTACCTCGCTTGGGAAATCTTCGGCAACCGCGCGGTGCGGCAAGGGGATTGGAAGCTCCGTTGGCAATACAAGCCGTACGGCAAGGGCGACTGGGAGCTTTACGACGTCGCCGCTGACCCCGCCGAGCGAAAGGATCTCGCCGCACAGCGCCCCGACAAGCTGAAGACCATGGTCGGGCTCTGGGATAGCTATGTCCGGACAAACAACGTGATTCTTCCAAGCCGATCCGCGTTCGAGACGCTGGAAGACCAGCTTCCGCCGCGTGTCCCGGACGACCCCGGCTACCCTCCGCTTATCTACAAGCGGCAGTTCATTCCGCCCACGGACATGGTGGCTGATCCCAAGCCTTGATCGCTGCCGACTCTTGAATCAGTCAAGAAGGACGGAAATCTCATGAAAATCGAAGGAGTTCAGATGAAACGGGTTGCCTGGTTGCGTTTGGTCGTTGCATCGATGCTCGTCATTGGCGCGCTATGCCCGCCGCAGTCCCTTGCCCAGGTGCCGGCACGCTTTTACTGGAAGAGTCTTTCGGGCGCAAATGGCGTCCCCGTCATCGCCATGTCGATGAGCGGCAATACCAACCCGCTGGATCCTTCGCACACGGTGTCGGCAGGAGCCAGCATCGACGCCGAGGTGGCGATTGCGGGTTATGCCCGCACATTTTCCATGGGCGATCGCGCGGCGATGGCGGCGATCCTCGTGCCTATGGGCAGGATCTCGGGTCAAGTCACGGTTGGCGGAAGTACATTCAACGAGACCGCGAGCGGATACGGCGATCCCATGCTGGAGTTCGACATCAACGTCATCGGTCCCAAGGCGCAGAAGAACATTCCCGACGTCCTGCGCTACGAACCGGGGTTCTCGCTCGACATCATCGGCGATCTGGCGTTGCCGATCGGCGAGTACGACGAGACGCAGCCGCTGAATCTCGGCCAGAATCGCTGGTACGGGCGCCTGGGCGCGCCCATCGTCTGGCAGCTTGGTCCGTGGGTGCCGGGCCGGCGCACGACGCTTGAATTCCTGCCAGCCGTGTGGATGTTCGGCGAGAACGATAATTATGTGGGTCATACCTTGAAGACCGATCCCATGTTCCAGTTGGACGCCCATCTGACGCGCGATTTCACGGAGAATTTTTGGGGCTCGTTGGATGTCGCTTGGTACAGCGGGGGGCAGTCCAGCATCGATGGGGTGGAGGGGAGCAAGCTGGATAATATCGGAATGGGATTCACCCTTGGCTACCCGATGAACGACAACCTTCAGCTCACTTTAGGCTACAAGTCGACGCTTGACGATAACGGCCCCGGCGATCTCCGGATGGACCAGTTCATGGTCACTCTCGTGTTCGGCTGGCATCCGCTTATCGAAGGCTCGAAACGGCTTAAGGCCGGGAAGTAGGCGCACGAGGCGGGGCGTAAGGCGAGGGACGAGGGAAAACGCGGACGCTACCCTTATTCATTTTGATTCGAATTGGGGCGGTGTTCGTTACGCTTGACGTAATGAGTAACTGACGGCACACTTTGATTTCATGATCGTCAGCTACCGGGACAAACGAACGCGCGATTTTGCAGAAGGAAAGCGGGTCAAAGCGTTCGACGCAATTCATCGGAAAGCTGAGCTGAAGCTCGACCAGTTGGACGCGGCGACCGCGATCCGGGACCTGTACCTTCCGGGTAACCGGCTCGAAGCGCTGAAGGGAGATCGGAAGGGGCAGTACAGCATCAGGATCAACGACCAATGGCGGCTTTGCTTTGCGTGGCCCGACAAGTCTCCGGGGCCAACCAATGTTGAGATCGTCGACTACCACTGAGAGGTGAGACATGGGACGTAGTGCGATTCACCCCGGCGAGCATCTCGCCGAGCAGCTGACAGAACTGAGCATGAGTGCCGCCGAATTGGGCCGGCGGCTCGGGGTGCCTACCAACCGGATTACAGCCATCCTGCATGGTCGGCGGGCTGTCACGGGCGACACGGCGCTGCGGCTGGGCCACTTCTTCGGGAACAGTCCGCAGTTCTGGCTGAACCTTCAAGCGCTGTATGACCTGCGAACCGCGGAGAAGAAGGTTGGGGGCGCGATCAGATCTCTGCCCACACTCGGCGCGACGCAGTGACCCTGGTAAAGCGCGCCGCGTATCGCGGCGCGCCCGATACCGGACTGCCATTCGATCAGATCTGCACCGGCACGTACATCCGTGCCTGATCCCGCTGGACCAGCAGCGCTACCGTCTTGGAGGACTGCTTTACCAGTTGCTTCAGTTGCTCGACAGACTTAACCGGCGTGTCGTTCAACGCCAGAATCACGTCGCCGGCTTGGATGCCGGCACGTGCCGAAGCGCCGGAGGTGCTCTGCACCAACAGACCGCCGTCGGTTTTCAGCTTGGCGCGCTCCTCCGGCGCAAGTTCGCGAACCGTCAGCCCGAGGCTGGCAGCACTGCCGGGCTCGCTGGCCCCGAGCGCGGCTACTTTTTGCTCCGACAATTCACCGACCGTTACGTTGATGTCCTGGCGGTTGCCGTTACGCCATACCTGAAGGCGTGCATTGGTGCCCGGCTTGATGCCGGCGATCGCGCTCGTCAGTTCTGACAACTGATCGATTTCCTTGCCGTTGACGCCCAGCACGACGTCGCCGGATTTCAACCCGGCCTTGTCGGCGGGACTGCCCGGCTCCACCGCGCTGACCAGTGCGCCCTGCGGTTTGGGCAGACCGAAGGAATTGGCCAGCGCCTGGTTGACTTCCTGGATCTGCACGCCGATGCGACCGCGCGTGACCTTGCCATTCTGTACCAGTTGATCCTTGATGTTCATTGCCACGTCGATCGGGATGGCGAACGAGAGTCCCATATAACCGCCGGTGCGACTGAAGATCTGAGAATTGATGCCGACCACCTCGCCGTTCATGTTGAACAGCGGGCCGCCGGAATTGCCGGGGTTGACCGCGACGTCGGTCTGGATGAACGGCACATAGTTCTCGTCCGGCAGCACGCGCGCCTTGGCGCTGACGATGCCTGAGGTGACCGTGTTCTCCAGGCCGAACGGCGAACCGATGGCCGCGACCCACTCGCCCACCTTGAGGTGTGCGGGGTCGCCAATTTTCACGACCGGGAGGTTCTTCGCCTCGATCTTAAGTACCGCGATGTCGGAGCGCCGATCCACGCCTATTACCTTGGCGTCGAACTCGCGCTTGTCGGTGAGCTTGACGACGATGTCGGCGGCGTCGGCAGCCACGTGGGCGTTGGTGAGAATGATGCCATCCGGACTTACGATGAAACCCGAGCCCTGGCCGCGTTGCATCGGTTGTTCCCCTTGCTGCTGGGGCGGCCCGAAGCGGCGGAAGAACTCGTACATCGGGTCGTCTTCCGGGATGCCCTGGAGCGGCGTTTGAACGCCGGCCGGAGCTTTACGCGACACGCTGACGTTGACCACCGCTGGTCCGTTCTCTTCGACGATTCGGGTGAAGTCAGGCAGTCCTTGTATTGGGGATGTGCTGGCATGGGTACTGGTTTGCGCAGCCGCGTTGGCCGTGGAATGACCAGGGAGCATGACCGCGTAGTACACGCCAAACACCGCGGAAATGACCGCGGCGATCAGCAGTTTTCTTGCAGTGAGTCTGGAAAGCATCGTGTTGGCCTCCTGAAATACAAAGCGGGCAGGTTGCCCGCGACGTTGAAGAAAGTTGCTTACCCGGAGTCAGACCCGTCTTGCGGTGCCGAGTTCACTGCATGTCCGGGCATCGTATGCCGCTTATTGGGAGGCCGTCCGGTGAAAACCGAGTGGCAACGCGGCATCACCTGCGCGGTTGACACGAGCCAGGGATTACCAGCAGATTCGCCAAAAGGACATTGGGGAAAAGAGCACGGAAGCCCGTCTCTTAAGGATCGAGGGATGTAAGAAGGTAAGATGCCGATAGCCCTGTCGCTCTCGCGGTGAGGGTACGAGGGGAGGGCAGCCCGATCGGCCACCGCTTCGGTTCGAAGTCTTTGGCGGCGGCATTTGAGTAGCCGCGCAACGGAGCGCTGTTGGGCGAAGCGATATTCCGCTATCGGTCAGCGACCCATCCTGTTTTGGAAATCAAAAAGAAGGAGTGAGCATGAGCATAGCGAGCGAGTTCAAGGAATTTGCGATGAAGGGCAACGTC
>CAZYTR010000144.1:0-4771 GCA_964650365.1 uncultured Alcaligenaceae bacterium
CGGAAGGACGGCAAGGAGCACCGCTATTGGAGCCTTGCGAGAACAAGCGCGTGAGCGGTGGGCGCGTGGTTCAACGCCGATCACGACACCGCTCGGAAGCCGGATCTCGATGCGCGGCTCGACGTTCGTCGGGGTTATCGCCGCAACATCATCTTGGGCGATCCGAACCGGGACAAAGCCGCTTTCGCCAACTCCCTCCGCAATCGCCGCCGCCAGCAACTGTCGCCGCCAGATGAAAAGCTGGCTTGGCGCAATCCCGTACGTACGAGCCACCTGCGAGGCAGTTTGATCCGGGCGCGTCGATTGCGCCACGATCCGCAGCTTCTGCTCGTGGCTCCAGCGCCGACGCGTACGCATCCGGTGAAGGCCGCAGGGTGGTGGGTGGTGAGAAGCAGCTGGCTGGATCAGGCGGCTTGTGCGGCCAGGCTTTGCGGACGCCAGTTCCAGGGTGAGAGCTCGGCGATCCGCCTGGCCGGATGATCGGGCAAGCGGGCAAGCACGTCGGCGAGCCAGGCTTGGGGATCGATGCCGTTGAGCTTGGCGCTCTGGATCAGGGTGTAAATTGCGGCGGCGCGCCGGCCGCCTTCATCGGAACCGGCGAAGGTCCAGTTCCGGCGCCCGACCGCGACCGCACGCAGTTCACGCTCGGCCGCGTTGTTGGACATGCACAGTCGGCCGTCGTCGAGGAAGCGGGTGAGTGCCGTCCAGCGTTTGAGGCTGTAGCCGATCGCTTTGGCGATTTCGTTTCTTGACGAGAGCCTGGCGCGTTGCTCGTGCAACCAGGTCTCGAGCGTGTCGACGAGCGGCCGGCTGCGCGTGGCGCGCGCCGCGCGGCGCTGCTCGGGCGCCCTGCCGTTGATTTCGCGCTCGATGGCGAACAGGGCGTCGATACGCTCGACTGCCTCGACGGCGATCGGCGCCTTGTTGATCCGTGCCAGGTCGAAGAACTTGCGTCGCGCATGGGCCCAGCATGCCGCCTCGATAATGGCTCTTGGCTTGCGCGCGGCCCCGTAGAGCCTGTTGAACCCGGCATAGGCATCGGCCTGCATCAGGCCGGCGTAACCCGCCAGATGGCGTTCGGGATGCTCGCCGCCCCGGTTGCGCGAATAGAAGAACGCCGCTGCCGGCGGGTCGGGCCCGGCAAAGGGCCGGTCATCGCGCACATAGGTCCACAGCCGGCCGATGCGCGTCTTGCCCTTCGCCAGCACGGGCACGGTGGTGTCGTCGGCATGGATGCGCTCGGCCGCGAAGACGTGGGCGCCGATCGCTTCGACGAGCGGCATTAAGGTTGCCGCCGCGGCGCCAACCCAGTCGGCCAGCGTGGAGACATCGAGATCGATACCCTCCCGCTCATAAACGGCGCTCTGGCGGTTGAGCGGCAGATGCAGGCCGTATTTCGAGTACAGGATATGGGCGAGAAGCCATGGCCCGGCGCGCCCACGCGCGATCGGATGCGAAGGCGCAGGCGGCTGGGCAATCGCCTCGCAGGAGCGGCAGGAGAACTTCTCGCGCACGTGCTGGATCACCTTCCACCGGCGCGGGATGATCTCCAGCGTCTCCGTCACATCCTCACCGATCTTGCGCAGTGCGCCGCCGCCGCAGCACGGGCAGGCTGCCGGCGCCGGATAGACGATGCGCTCGCGCGGCAGATGCTCCGGCAGCGGCCGGCGCGCCGGCTTGCGCCGGGTGAAGGCAGGCACTGCGACCTTCTCGCTCGCCGCTGCACAAGCCGCCATCTGCGCCGCCGCTTCGGCTTCGGAAGCATCCTCCTCCAGGTTCGCCAATTGAAGCTCGAGCTGCTCGAGGACCGCACCGCGCTCCGAGGATTGCCCGAACCGCTCGTGCCTGAGCTTGGCGATCGTGTACTTCAGTTTCTCGATCAGCAGCGCGCGGAACTTCGCCTCGCTCTCCGCCGCGCTCGCGCGTGCCTCGGCGATGATCAGCGCCTCGCGCTGTGCAATGATGAGCGCGTGGGCAGCGGCCAAATCGGTCGGCAGAGAATCAGGGCTGCTCGTCACGCCAACGAGCCAAGCACAATTGCGTTCGCGACGCGCGCCCAATGTGCGCCATGAGTCAATCCGTCGCGCACTCAACCAGCGGCTTGCGGTCGCCACGTGTGCTGCGGCATCCGCCAATCGATCCCCTCGAGGAGATAGCCGAGCTGCGCCGGTGTGATCGTCACCGTACCAGCGGCGGCAGACGGCCAGATGAAGCGCCCGCGCTCCAGCCGCTTGGCGAACAGGCACATGCCTTGCCCGTCGTGCCACAGCACCTTGATCAACCCGCCACGCCGGCCCCGGAATACGAACAGGTGCCCGCCGTGCGGATCGCGCCTGAGCGTCTCCTGCACCACGAGCCCCAAACCATCGAAGCCCTTGCGCATGTCCGTGTGGCCGGTCGCCAGCCAAACCCGCACCCCGCTGGAGATCGGGATCATCGCCCCTCGAGCTTCGCCAGGGCGGCGACCGTCGCCCTGATCGTCGCAGCATCGGCCCGGCCCGCAATCCGCATCCGCGTGCCACTCGCAAACTCGACCTCGATTGCGCCAGGCGTCCTCGGCAATCCGTATGTCGGCACCCCCGGCCCAGGCACAATCGCCACTGCGGAAAACCCCGGCGCTGCTCGCGCACGAACACACAACTGCTGCCGCCATCGGAACAACTGACTGACGTGGATCCCGGCCGTACGGGCGACCTCGGAAGCTACAGCTCCAGGCTCGATCGCCGCCAGAACAATCCGCTCCTTCTCGGCAGCCGACCACCGACGGCGACGTTGCACCGACGTGATCACCTCAACCTGCGTCTTGGTCATAGGACTATCCCTAGGATTAGTCCTATGACTTCACGTTCACAGTCACCCGCGCAAGGCGGCCTTCACCGGATGCGTACGCCGACGCCGCTTAACTGACGTGATCACCTCAACGGTTGCCATCGTGCTATGCCTATTGTCACAATAAGCACAACACTTCGCGCAAACCTCAGCCGCAAAACAAGGCAGCCGTCAGAAGACGCTTACCCTCTTCGGGCCTTGTGCCCCATGGTCCGGCATGACTTCCACTGGCGATGAAAGCGGGGTTGGAAGCGATGATGGCAAGTCTGGCCGCCACTTCCGGTCTTGGCACATAGCGTAACACCGCTGGACGTCAGCTCCCGGGGTATAGCGTCGGTCGGGCTATCCGTGCATGTGTTGGCGAAGTGGCGCAACCCTGCTTAGACGCTACACCGCAGGCGGCAATCCCGACTCGCATGTGACCGCGTTGCGGACCTGTCGCACCCCTCGACCTTGATCCAACGCAAATCCTTTCAGGCTCTGCCTTGCTACAGCAACGTTCCCGTGGAGAGAGGCGGTCCCGGTATGAATACTCTCATCGTCCTGGCTCTTACCGGTATCGTCATAGTAGCCGTTATTGCGATCGCTTATCGGCGAGATTGCAGGGCAGCGCTCGAGCGCGTCAAAGATGGCGCACAGATTCTTCAATCGCCCTTCGGAAAAATAGAATTTGCCCGAAGAGGAAATGGACCTGCAGTGCTGATCGTCCATGGAGCAGGCGGTGGCTTTGATCAGGCCCTCGATATCGGTGAAGGATTGATCGACAACGGTTATGAGATCCTGGCGCCGTCCCGGTTCGGATACCTGGGGTCGGATTTTCCGAAGGACGCATGTCCGGCGAAACAAGCCGACGCATTCGCCTTTCTGGTGGAGGCACTTGGCTTGCAGCGCGTGATCGTCGCAGGCGTGTCCGCGGGAGCGCCGTCGGCGATTGAATTTGCCATTCGACATGGAAAGCTGTGCTCTGGCCTCGTGTTGTTGGTTCCAGCTCTTGGTGCTTTCGAAGGTGCCAAGGCGTCGATCCGGATACCGCTTCTGGCGAAGCTCACTATCAATTGTGGCCTCAGATCGAACTTTGTTTTCTGGTCAGCAAGCAAACTGATTCGAAATGTTCTGATAAGGACACTCCTTGCCACGAATCCGGCGCTACCGCGGTCTGCGCCACCGGATGAGCGGGCGCGAGTACTAAGAATTCTGCGCCATATCATGCCTGTCAGCCACCGCCGCATCGGCCTGTTGCACGATGCTCAAGTAGTCACCGGCGCCAGCCCGCTTTCGCTTGAAGAAGTCGATACACCGGCGCTTGCGATAAGCTGCGAGGACGATCTCTTCGGCACTTTTGCAAACGCCCGCCATGCGGCTGCGCAGATTCCGGGAGGCCTTTTTCTTGGTTATTCCCAGGGCGGCCATGTTCTGATCGGACGGCAAGAGGATGCGGTTCGCGAAATCGTTGCGTTCATCAAGGAAGCGGAGAAACTGGCATCTGGGTCCACCAAACTCAAGCATCACCGAACAAAACGGACTGGATAAGGATGTCATGACGAGACGCATTCTGATTATCGACGGTCACCCGGATCGATTCCAGGAACGCTTCTGCCATGCACTTGCCACGGCTTATGCCGACGGTGCGAAAAATGCCGGTCACGAGATCAGGAGGATAAACATCTCTGAAATCGAGATACCATTCCTGAGAACGAGGGAGGAGTGGGTGAGCGAAAGACCATCGCTCGCGATCGAAAGGGCGCAAGGCGATATGCTCTGGGCAGAACATCTGGTGGTCGTTTTTCCACTGTGGGCAGGGACGATGCCTGCCTTGCTCAAGGCATTTTTCGAACAGGCATTTCGTCCCGGTTTTGCCGTTGAAAAGGAACTGGGGAAAATGTGGCCGGGACTGCTGCGCGGAAAGTCAGCCCGAGTAGTTGTCACCATGGGGATGCCGGCA
>CAZYTR010000145.1:0-16569 GCA_964650365.1 uncultured Alcaligenaceae bacterium
TTGTGCGCTTCCGCGACCAGGATCTCGAGGTCGTCGCGCACCAGTGGCTCGCCGCCGGAAAAGCCCAATTGCGCTGCGCCAAGTTCGCGGCCCTGGCGGAGCACGCGCACCCACTCCTCGGTCGACAGTTCCTGACCGTAAGACGTGTAGTCCACCGGGTTGTAGCAGAACAGGCAGTGCAGCGGGCACTTGTACGTGATCTCCGCCAGCAGCCAGAGCGGGTTACCCGGTTTGTTTGGGACGGATCCAGCCTTTTCCATGTACGTGCTCCAGAAAACCGATGACGTCCCCTCTCAGGTCCGCACCGGGAAACGAGTTCTGCAAATTCTCCACGATCGCGCGCACGCTGGACGTGCCGTCGATTCGCTTCATGATTTCTCCGGAGCTGCCTGGCAGTTTGACCATGCCCTCCGGATAGAGCAGGACGAAACCCTGTTGTGCAGGCTCCCATTGGAAGCGGAAATGTCGTTGCAGTTCGAACACGGTATCGTCCGTGAATATCGCAGCGTCAGACATACCGTGTTTCGCCGATCCCGTAGTTGATCTGCATCGAGTCGAGCATGCTCCACAGCACGTCGAGCTTGAAATGCAGGATACCCAGCGCCCTTTCCTGCTCTTCGCGGGTCTTGAAATGATCGAGCGTGACTTGCAGACCGTGCTCGACGTCGCGACGCGCCTCCGACAGGCGCTTGCGGAAGTAGGAATAGCCCTCGGCTTCGATCCAGGGATAGTGCTGGGGCCAGTTTTCCAGGCGTTTCTGGTGAATCTCGGGCGCAAACATTTCGGTCAGGGAAGAACACGCGGCCTCCTGCCAGGGTGCGCGCCGGGCGAAGTTGACATAGGCATCCACCGCGAAGCGCACGCCGGGCAGAACCTGCTTCAGCGAAGTGATCTCCTCGCGCCTTAACCCGCATGCCTCGCCCAGGCGCAGCCACGCCTCGATCCCGCCTTCCTGCCCTTCGACGCCATCATGGTCGATGATGCGCTGGATCCACTTGCGGCGATGTTCGCGCTCCGGCATGTTGGCAAGAATCGCCGCGTCCTTGATCGGGATGCTGATCTGGTAGTAGAAGCGGTTATAGACCCACCCCTGGACCTGCTCACGGCTGCACTTGCCGCTGTTCATCGCGACGTGCAACGGGTGATGAATGTGATAGCGCTTGCCCTTGGCGCGAAGCTGGGCTTCGAATTCCTGTTTGCTCCAGGGTAGATTCTCGGCTGCGCCCATGCGGCGTCTCCTCAGAGTGTCAGATCCAGGCCGTCATACGAGACTTCGATGCCTGCCGCGTCGAGTTGGCGGCGTTCGTTCGAGTCTTCATCGAGAATCGGATTGGTGTTGTTGATGTGGATCAGGATCTTGCGCGATGCCCTGAGCGGCCTGAGCACTTCGATCATGCCGCCGGGGCCGGACTGTGGGAGGTGTCCGATATCACGCGCGTGTTTCTTCGATATTCCCAGCCGGATCATTTCATCGTCGGTCCAGAACGTGCCGTCCACCATCAGGCAGTCGGCCTCCTCGAGAAAGGGTCTCAGGTGCGGCTCGTTTGCGCCGAGCCCGGGCGCGTAAAACAGCGTTTTGCCGGAGCGCTTGTCCCTGATGCGCATGCCGATGTTGTCGCCCTCGTGCGGGTTGTCGCGGTGCGGCGAGTAGGGCGGTGCCTTGCTGCTTAGTGGTACGGCGGTAAAAGCGAGTTCTTCCGCGCCGATTACCGGGAACTCGTTGCCGGCCCTGGTGGGCACCTGGTGCCAGTGTACGCCGCAGTAGTGTTCGAGGATGTTGAAAAGCGGATTGCCGCTGGTCAGGTCCTCGCGTGCCATGTCGGTGCAGTAGATCTCCAGGGCCTTGCCTTCACGCAGCATGAGCAATCCGGTGGTGTGGTCGATCTGTGCGTCCATCAGCACGATCGAACGGATCGCGGTGTCCCGTATCGCGCCCCCGGGCTGCAATTCCGGGAATGCCTTGAGCTGGGTCAACAGGTCCGGTGAAGCGTTGAACAGCACCCAGTTGATGTTGTCCGCACTGACGGCGATGGAGGACTGGGTGCGGGCCCTGGCCCGGACGCTGCCCTTGCGCACGCCGTCGCACAGACGGCAATTGCAGTTCCACTGCGGAAAGCCTCCGCCGGCAGCAGCACCGAGAACCCTTATTCGCATCGTTTTTCAGAGTGCGTTGAAGTCCTGCAAAAAACAAAAGCCCCTCGAGGGGGCTTTCGTCCAAGCCCAACCCGGTTCAGCGGTTGGCGATATACATCGTGACTTCAAAGCCGAAACGCAATTCGCTGTACTCAGGCTTGCTCCACATAATAGGCTTCTCCGGAAGTTGAGATCGAACTTTGCGGGTGTCTCCCGCCCGTTGCCAAGACATCCGACACTGGTCACGCTATTTCGTTGCCGCGCGAACCTGCGTCCGACGACTCCGCGCTCATTGTCTGGAAAGGCGGTGCGCTGCCCGCACACAAAAATCACCATTTGAATCTCATGATTTTCATTAGTTTTGCAGCGAAACTTTACTTACCTCAAGGCTGTGCTCTACGCTTCGGGCATGTCTGACGCCGTGCTCGACAGAGGGTTTTATTACCCCTCGCCAATGACCGATAGGATCCGCGAGCGACCGTTCAAGGTTGCCTTCGCGGCGTCGCTGCTTATCCACGCGGCGCTGATCGCACTTGTCCCGGGCTTTCGTGCGGTGATCATCGAGCCGCCCAAGGTGCTCAATGTCGAGATCGTCCTCCCCGAGCAGCCGCAGTTGTGGCCGATGCCGTTGCGGGAAGTGGTGCCGCCCACGCCGATAACTGTCCCGGCACCGCCGCAGCGAAGCGTCGAGGAAGCGCCGGTTCGTCCGGAACAGCAGACTGCGCCTCGCCCCGAACCCGTCATGCGGCAACCGGAACCCGAACCGCCGCCGATGTCGCGCGCGGACATCGTACTTCCATTGTCGCGTCCCGAGCCTCCGCCCGTTGCGCGCGCTGAACCGCGGCCGGAACCCCGTCCGGTGCCGGCAGTGGAATCTCGTCCCGAACCGCGGCGCGATCCCCTGCCGGAAGTGCGGTCCGAGCCGCAACCGGTTGCGCAGATGGAGCCGCCGCCGATCCCAGCCCCGCAGGCGCGGATCGAGCCGGCGACCCCGGTGGTCCAGCCGCTGCCTGTCGAAGCAGCGGCGGTGCAGCCCGCGCCGGCCCCGGCACCTGCGCAACCGGTGGCTCTGAAGGAGCAGGCGCGCGTGCCCGCCGCCGAGCCGGGCCTGCTGCTGATATACGGGCAGTCGATCTCCAGGGAAATCAGACGCCATCAGAAGTATCCGCCGTTGGCGCAACTGCGCGGATGGGAGGGTACGGCGGAAGTGCAGTTGCAGATCGCGGCTGATGGCAAAGTTACCCGCATCACGCTCGCCAAGAGCAGCGGGCGATCGATTCTCGACGAAGAAGCGCTCAACATGGTGCGCCGGGCCTCGCCCCTGCCGGAGTCCCCGCAGAACCTGCGCGGCCGTGAACTGACGGTGACCGTGCCGATCGCCTTCAAGCTGCAAGAATCCTGATTTTTTTGTTCGCCTGGCATGGTCGTGGATCAGAACCTTGCCGGCGGCGAAGTCCTTTATCCTCCAATCGAGCCTTACCGTAAGGGTTGGCTCGGTGTCGGTGGCGGTCATCGCGTCTATTTCGAGGAAAGCGGCAATCCGGCGGGATTTCCCGTGTTGTTCGTTCACGGTGGACCTGGAAGCCGGTCGCGCCCGGCGCATCGCCGTTTCTTCGACCCCGCCTTCTACCGCATCGTGCTCTTCGACCAGCGTGGTTGCGGGCAGAGCACGCCCGCGGGTTCAACTTTTGAAAACACCACCTCGCACCTGGTGACCGACATCGAGCGATTGCGCCTTCATTTGGGCGTGGATCGATGGCTGCTTTTCGGGGGCTCCTGGGGAAGCACGCTGAGCCTCGCCTATGCAATCGCTCATGCGGATTGCGTTGCCGGGATGGTGTTGCGCGGCGTGTTTCTCGGCGGCGCAACGGAAGTCGAGTGGTACGTTTCGGGAGTCCGGCGCTTCGTCCCCGAGGCCTGGTTGGACTTTGCACGGGATGCGGGCGAGTCCATCACCGAGCACTATCGGCAACTCATCGATCACCCCGATACATCGGTCGCGCTAGCGGCGGCCGGTCGCTGGTGCGACTATGAAGCCTGTGTAATGGCGATCGGGGGGACGTCCGGTGGCAGTGACGGCAACGTGGCGACGCCGGAAGAAAAGCTGGCTGGCGCCAGAATCCAGCTCCACTTTCTGGCTTGCCAGTGTTTTCTGCGGCCGAACCAGTTGCTCGATGATCTCTGGCGGATCGGCAGCAGACCGATAACCTTGGTGCAGGGCAGAATGGACATGGTGTGCCCACCAATCAGTGCATTTGAGGTGTCGCGGCGCCTGGCGGGCGTGGACCTGCGTCTGGTGGCCAACGGCGGCCACTCCGCATTGCAACCGGCCATCGCCGCGGAACTGTGCGCGGCAACCGCGCGCATGCGTGCTCTTCTGGGTGGCCCCCGATGATGAAGAAATTCGGCCTGCGCTTCCGCATCAATTTCGTGATTACGCTGGTCATTGTGATTTTCGCATCGGCCGCATCCGACGTTCTGATCGAGGAAACGCGGCGCTCCATCCGCGAAGAGATCGAGGCGGGTACCAAGGTCACCGTACAGTTGATGGAAACCGTGATCGCCAACACCCGGGCCAACGCGCAAAGCGGCCCGCATAACCAGGCGTTGCTGTCGTTCCTGCGGCACGCCGGTCGCGTACGTGCCAACGAAATCAAGATGTACGACGAGAATGACCAGTTGATCTACACCTCGCCTCCATCCCAGTACAAACAGGGCAGGTGGGCACCGGACTGGTTCAACCGCCTGGCGGATCCGAAGATCGGCGAGTTCCGGCTGAATCTCCCAAACGGCACGGTGGTCATCACCTCGGACTCTTCGCGATCCATCCTCGATGCCTGGGACGATCTCAAGAGTTTCTTCTGGCTGGTGCTGGGATTCTTCGTGCTGGTCAACGTGCTGGTGTTCTGGCTGCTGGGCCGGTCGCTGGGGCCCATCGGCAAAATTCTCGGCGGTTTGTCCGAAATGGAGAATGGCCGCTTCGACACGCGGTTGCCGAGATTCGAACTTCCGGAATTCGACGCTATCAGCCACACCTTCAACCGCATGGCCGAAAATCTCGAGCAAAGCCTCGCCGAGAACCGGAGGCTGGCACTGGTCACGAAGCAATCCAGTGACGCGATCATCATCCATGATCTCGAGGGGCGGATTTCGTTCTGGAATCCGGCGGCGGTCCGCATGTTCGGCTACCGGGACGATGAAATCGTCGGCCGTTCGGCGACGTTGCTGGCCCCGCCGGAACGTCAGGGCGAAATCCAGGGAAACCTCGATGCGGTCATGCAGCGTCAACTCATCGAAATGGTGGAGACCCAGAGACTTTCCAAGGATGGCCGGGTGGTTGATGTTGCGCTGTCGGCAGCGCCCCTGGTGGACCCGGCAACCAACGAAGTGATCGGCGAGATCTGCAGCATGCGCGACATCACCGAGCACAAACAGGTGCAGCGAGCCGAACGCGAGTTGGAGCAGAACCGCAAACTCACGCAGCTGATCCAGAGCCGCCTGGAGGAGGAGCGCCGCTCGATCGCGCGCGAACTGCACGACGAGCTCGGCCAGTGCATAACGGCGATCAAGACCATCGGTACGGCGATCTCCAACCGCACTCGCGAAAGCACGCCCGAAGTCCATGGCAACGCGCAGACCTTCGTCTCCGTTGCCTCGCACATGTACGATTTGGTGCACGGGATCATCCGCCAGCTTCGGCCCCTTGCGCTGGATCACCTGGGCCTGAGCGCTACGCTGAATGACACGGTCGTCGCATGGCGGGAAAGGCATAGGGACATAGCCTGTGAGCTCAGGCTCGAGGGCGAACTGGAGGGACTGGGCGAAACGGTCAATATAACGATCTACCGCATCGTCCAGGAATGCCTGACCAACGTCATCCGCCATGCTGATGCAACGCGGGCAGACATCCTGATTGCGCGCGCATGCGATGCCGGACGCGGCGACGTCGTGAGAGTGACGGTGCGCGACAACGGCAAGGGCATCGCCCAGCGAAATGAGCGCGAAGCCACCCACTTCGGCCTGATGGGGATGCGCGAGCGAGTCCAGGCACTCGATGGGGTGTTTCAGATCGATAGCCGGCCGGGCGAGGGCGTGACGGTGACCGCCGTAATCCCTGCAAAAGCGGCGGCCATCGTCACCGACGGCATGGAAGCGGCATAGCGGGAGGAGTCACGTTGAGCAGAAAAGCAGCGGGCGGCGGCATCGGCGTAATGCTGGTTGATGATCATGCGGTCGTGCGCATGGGATTCAGGCTGCTGCTGGAAGGATCCGCCGACATCAAAGTGCTTGCCGAAGCGGACAGCGGCGAGGAAGCGTGCCGCAAGTATCCGGAAGTCAAGCCGGATGTAGTGGTCATGGATATCTCGATGCCGGGGATCGGCGGCCTGGAGGCGATTGACCGCATCCTGGCGCGTGAGCCGGCAGCGCGGATACTGGTGTTGTCCGCACACGAGGACGCGATGCACGCGCGTCGCGTTCTGAAAGCCGGTGCTGCGGGTTACCTCACCAAACGCAGTGCCGCGGAGGCCTTGATGCAGGCGATCCGGCAGGTGCACCAGGGCAAGACTTTCCTGGAACCGGAAATCGCCCAGCAGATGGCGATGCAGCAGGTCAACGGCGAGCGCAATCCTCTTGATATGCTGAGCGAAAAGGAATTCAAAGTATTCCTGGCGTTGGCGAAGGGACAATCGGTGGCCGAGATCGCTGCCGTCATGTCCTTGAGCCCCCGCACCATCGGCACCCACCTTTACAACATCAAGCAGAAACTGGGGGCATCGAATTCTGCCGAACTGGCCATCATTGCGATTCGCGCGGGCCTTTTAGCTCCATGATTGTTAATGGGAATGTTGAGAAAGTGGCGGCTTTGGAAAATCTAATGAAAATCATGAGCCGGAATTCAGTGTTTTCCTGTATGGCGGGGTAACAGGGCTGCAACAGAATGCGTGCCAAGGTCGTGAGGACGCGGCCGCGAACCCCCGTTGAAGTGGGCCAACTCTCTGAAGGAGCTTCACCATGTGGACCAAACCCGAATACACCGAAATGCGCTTTGGCTTTGAAGTAACGATGTACGTCTTCAATCGCTGATTGCGCTGCAAGTCGCCAAAAGGCTGCTTTCGAGCAGCCTTTTTTTTGCATCGCGGTGGGCCGTGGGCGTCCCAAGAGGAAGCAAAAACACGAAAAACGGAGTCTTTTGTTCCCAAACATGGGGAAATTTGGCCTCCTCTTGACAACCCGCGGGGCGCCTCCGATACTGGGCCCCTGCCGCTGGGAGTGAGCCGGGTCCGCTCAAGAAGGACGATTCGCGACACAGCAACGCACACGGCGGTATTGCCGCGCATTGCGGCGATGAACAATAACGCGCAAAACAAAATCTTTCTGGAGGATTCCACAATGTTCAAGAAGACGTACGTATTGCTCGCGGCGGCAGCAGCAGCCTTTTGTGCGATGCTGCCTGCGGCATCGGCAGTGGAAGTGGGGCTTGACGTGGTCGCTGAGGGGTTGACACACCCTCTGATCCTGGTTCAGCCCAAGGGGGATGACCGCAGATTCATCGTGGAGCAAAGTGGCACGATCAAGATGCTCGGCGCCGACGGCAATTTGATTGGCAACGACTTCCTCAACATCAAGCACAAGCTGCCCCCGCTGAAATGGGAGTTCGATGAAGAGGGCCTGTTAGGCCTCGCATTCCCGGCCGATTTCAAGAAGAGCGGCAAGTTCTACATTTCGTATACCAGCATCCTGCGCGGCGAAGCGGGCATGGACCGGCAGCTTTGGTACGCACACACCAACACGATTTCTGAAATGCGCGTATCGAAGGACGATCCGAACAAAGCGGATCCCAACTACGAACGCATCCTTCTGCAGATCGACTGGCCGCAGTTCAACCATAACGGAATGTGGATCGACTTTGGTCCGGATGGCATGCTCTACATCTCCACCGGCGACGGCGGTTATGCCAACGACTGGGGTATCGGCCACAACGTGACGCTCGGCAACGGCCAGGACAAGTCGGCGTTGCTCGGGAAGATGCTGCGCATCGATGTGCGTGGCGATCCGTATTCCGTGCCCAAGGACAACCCGTTCGTCGGCAAGAGCGACTACGCGCCGGAGATCTGGGCGATGGGCTTTCGCAACCCGTGGCGCTGCGCCTTCGACCAGGGCGGCAGCAGGGAGCTGATCTGCGCCGACGTGCAGCAGAACAGCTTTGAAGAAGTTGACATCGTGGTGAAGGGGGGCAACTACGGATGGCGTCGGATGGAAGGCATGCACTGCTTCGACTTCATCAACCCGAACAACCATCCCGGGAGCTGCGACAAGAGCGGGCTGACCCAGCCGATCATGGAGTACAAGAACTGCTCCAACCCGGCCTTCGCATCCAATTGCGAAGGGACCTCGATCACCGGCGGTTACGTCTATCGTGGGCCGCACAAGGCCTGGGATGGCGTGTACTTCTTTGGCGATTGGAGCAAGACGTTCATGAAGGCCGAAGGCGTGCTGATGGCCGGGAAGCGTTCCGGCAGCAGCTGGAACCGTGAGACTGTTACGGTTCGCAACATGCCGGGCTTCAATGACTTCCTCTTGGGCTTTGGTCAGGATAGCGACGGCAACGTTTATGTCATGGGCACGCGTGCCCGTGGCCCGAACGGCGAGCAGGACAGGATCTACAAGATCGTTCCGTAAGAGAGCGGCAGGCGGGGCGGCTAGTGCCGCCCCGCTTTATTTGGTAACAAATCAGGACGGGTCAACCGGGAAGCCGCTTGGCCCGTTGTTTTTGGACGTCGCGAGAGAAAGTGAACGTGAAAATCAATCATCATCGGCTTTGGCTGGCAGCCGGACTTGCGGCAACGATCCTGTGCGGGGCGGTACACGCAGAAGAGGGGGCGCTTCCTCCGTTCCCCAAAGATATCCTCGCTAACCCTGACCAAGTCAGGGAGGGCAAAGAAGTGTTTGGGAAGATCTGCAAGTTTTGCCACGGCAAGGCGGCGTATCCCGGCAAGGCCCCCTATCTCAACCCGCCGCGCTACACTCCAGAATTCGTTTTCGATCGCGTGACCAATGGGTTCCGCGGTATGCCCGCGTTCAAGGAGCAGTTCACGGAAAGCGAGCGGCAGGCAGTAACGGCATTCATCATGAGCAAAGGGTTCTCGCACTGACGGTCGCGGGCGCAACCATGAACCGCACGCTGGTACTGAACGTGGTGGGCCTGACGCCCGCGCTGCTTGCGCATGCGCCGAATCTGGGGGCGTTGGCGAAGCGCGGTGGCATGCGGACGCTCGACACGGTGGTGCCGGCGGTGACCACGACGGTGCAATCCACCTTCGTTACCGGCGTGTTGCCGCGCGAACACGGTATTGTCGGCAACGGCTGGTATTTCCGCGACCTGTCAGAGATCTGGCTGTGGCGCCAGTCCAACCGTCTGGTGGGCGGCGAGAAGTTGTGGGATACGGCTCGGAGCCGCGATCCGGCGTTCACCTGCGCCAACCTGTTCTGGTGGTACAACATGTATTCGACCGTGGACTTCGCGGTCACACCGCGGCCGATGTACCCGGCCGACGGCCGCAAGCTTCCCGACATACACACCCACCCGGCCGGCCTGCGCGACGAACTGCAGGGTACGCTCGGCCAGTTTCCGCTGTTTCGCTTCTGGGGCCCGGCCGCGGACATCACTTCTACGCGCTGGATTGGCAAATCGGCTTTGCACGTGTTCGACAAATACCAGCCGACACTGTCGCTGGTGTACCTGCCGCACCTCGATTACAACCTGCAGCGACTCGGGCCGAACCATCCCGGTGTGGCGCGCGATGTGGCTCTAGTGGATGAAGTGTGCGGTGAACTGATCGATGCTGCGCAACGCGCCGGCGCGCACGTGGTCGCGATGTCAGAGTACGGCATCACAGAGGTCTCCAGGCCGGTGCACATCAACCGCGCGTTGCGCCAGGCCGGCTGGCTACGCGTGCGCGAGGAACTCGGGCGCGAGCAACTCGATGCCGGGGCGTCCGAGGCATTCGCGGTCGCCGACCACCAGATTGCGCATGTGTATGTGCAGCGTCCCGAACTCATCGACAGGGTTGCCGAATTGCTGCGGTCGCTTACCGGAGTGGAGCGCGTGCTCGACGAGGCGGGCAAGCGGGAGACGGGCCTGGATCATCCGCGCTCCGGCGAACTGGTCGCAATCTCGCGAGCCGACAGCTGGTTCACCTATTACCACTTCCTCGACGACGCACGCGCACCGGACTATGCACGCACGGTGGACATCCATCGCAAGCCCGGTTACGACCCGGTGGAACTTTTCATCGATCCGGCTTTGCCGCTTGCCAAGCTGCGCATCGCGTTGCGGCTGGCGCAGAAGACGCTCGGAATGCGCTATCTGATGGACGTGGTCTCGCTGGATGCGGCCTTTGTCAAGGGTTCGCACGGCCGCCCGACCGACCGTGCGGACCAGGGTCCGCTGTTCATCAGCTCGGCGCCGGAACTCGTCGGCGAAGGACCTGTGCCCGCCACCGCAGTGAAACGCCTGCTGCTCGATCACGTGTTTGCAGGTACGGTAGCTTCTGTAAAGAGAGCGGCATGACTCCGGCACAGGTTCTCGAACAATGGTTGGTTACCCGCCTGCCGGGCGAGGCGGCCGAGTGGCTGAAGAGCAGCGCGCAGCAGCTGCGCGGCGGCGGCAGCGACAAGGACTTGTACATGCTGGTGAGCCTGGTGCAGCGCAAGATCGGCAAGGCGGACCTGGCCTTGAGTGCCACGGAGTTCGGTCAGGCCACGGTGGCCCGGCCTGGATGGGACCCGCGTGAATGGAGCCTGGACCAGGCTGCGCGCGTGCTTCTGCTGCTGGCCGCACCCAGTGATGGCGCGACGTTCTCGCGCCGGCTGGACCAGTTATGCGCGACCGCGGACGTCGGCGAATTGGTGGCCTTTTATCGCGGCCTGCCGCTTTATCCCGACCAGCCGCGGCATGTGCTGCGCGCCGCGGAGGGCGTGCGCACCAACATGAAAGCGGTGTTCCAGGCGGTGGCGCACCGCAATCCCTATCCGTCCGAGCAACTGGCGGAACCGGCCTGGAACCAGATGGTGCTCAAGGCCTTGTTCATTGGCATCATCCTGGACCCGATCATCGGCCTCGACCGTCGCGCCAATCCGGAGCTGGCGCGCATGCTCTGCGATTACGCGCACGAACGCTGGGCCGCCGGGCGGCCGATCAGCCCGGAGTTGTGGCGTTGCGTCGGGCCGCACGCCCGCGGCGAAATGCTCGCCGACCTCGGGCGTGTGCTGGAAAAGGGAACCGGCCCGGAGCGCGCGGCCGCGGCGCTGGCGCTCTCCATATCGCCCGATCCGGCCGCAACCGGTTTATTATGGGCATACCCGGAACTCTCGGTTGCCGTGTCCGAAAACAAGGTGAGCTGGCAGGCGATCGCGAATCCAGCCTGAACGCACCAATCATCTGGAGAAAGAAAATGCGATTCATCGACCCACACATCCACATGAGTGCGCGCACCACCGACGACTACGAGCGCATGGCTGCGGCCGGCATCGTCGCCATCGTCGAGCCGGCTTTCTGGCTCGGTCAGGCGCGCACCCAGGTGGGCAGCTACATCGACTACATGTCCAGCCTGGTCGGCTGGGAACGTTTTCGCGCCGCACAGTTCGGCATCCGCCACTATTGCACCATCGGCCTGAACAGCAAGAAGGCCAACAACGAGGCGCTCGCCGAGCAGGTGTTGGAGGTGCTGCCGCGCTATCTGATGAAGGAGGGCGTAGTGGCGGTGGGTGAGATCGGCTACGATGATCAGACTCCGGTGGAGGACAAGTACTACCGCGCCCAACTTTCGCTGGCAAAGGAGTTGGACATGCTGGTGCAGGTGCATACGCCGCACCGCGACAAGAAAAGCGGCACCACCCGCAGCATGGACGTCGCCATCGAAATGGGGATCGATCCGGAGCGCGTGGTTATCGACCACAACAACGAGGAAACCGTCCAGGAAGTGCTCGACCGTGGCTTCTGGGCGGCATTCACGATCTATCCGCACACCAAGATGGGCAACGAACGCATGGTCGAGATTGCGCGCAAGTACGGTTCGGACCACATCTTCATCGATTCCAGCGCGGACTGGGGCGTGTCCGATCCGCTGGCAGTGCCGAAGACCGCGCGCCTAATGCTCGATCGCGGCGTCGCCCCAAAGGACGTCGAGGCAATCTGTTACGGCAACGCGCTCAAGGCATTCGGCCAGAGCGGCCAGATGAAAGAGGAGCATTGGCTCGATCCGGCGCCGATCGACCAGCGCATGCTGTTCGAGGGCAACTCGGTGCTGCGCGGGCAGGCGCCGCGCGTCGGCGAGGCACCGGCGGCCCCGCAACACAGCGAAGCAACCGTATTCAAATAAGCCGGGCAGCGCAACGGCAGACGGGAGACCAGATGAGCATCGAGTTGGTCAGGACATCCGCCGAGTCCGAGGCGGTCTACAACCAGGAATTCTCGGTTCGATACGACTTCCCGGTGCATTTCACAGAGCACCTGTTCGCCCGCGACAATCCGGTTTTCGTGCGGACGATCGTGCGCCGCGAACCCGGCAAGCGCCATCGCTTCGTGGTGTTCGTGGATGCCAACGTTGCGGCAAGCTGGCCGACGCTGGTGCACGACATCGCCGCATATGTCGAGGTGCACGCGGATTCGCTTGAACTGGTCGGCCGTCCTGAAGTGGTGTCCGGCGGCGAGCAAGTGAAAAACGACCCTGCGCTGGTGACGAGCCTGCAGCACCGGCTGATGGAAATGGGCATCGACCGTCACGAATTCGTGGTCGGCGTGGGTGGCGGGGCGTTTCTGGACATGATCGGCTTCGTCGCGGCCACCACGCATCGCGGCATCCGCCATGTGCGCGTGCCGACCACCGTGCTTGGCCAGAACGATTCCGGAGTCGGCGTCAAGAACGGCGTCAACGCCTTCGGCGTGAAAAACCTGCTCGGCACTTTCGCGCCGCCGTTCGCGGTGCTCAACGATTTTGACTTCCTGCGCACGCTGCAACCGCGCGACAAGATCGCCGGCGTGGCCGAAGCCGTAAAGGTATCGCTGATTCGCGACGGTCAGTTCTTCAACTGGCTGGAGGCCAACGCCGAAGCGCTGAAGGAATGCGCGCCGGCTGCGATGGCCCGCATGATCCGGCGCTGCGCCGAGCTGCATATGCGCCAGATAGGGCATGGCGGCGACCCCTTCGAGTCCGGCAGCGCGCGCCCGCTCGACTACGGGCACTGGTCCGCGCACAAGCTGGAGGCGCTCACGCAGCATGAACTGCGTCACGGCGAAGCGGTTGCCATCGGCCTTGCTCTGGACACGCGTTATTCGGTGCAGATCGGCATGCTGGCGGCGGGCGGCGAGGAGCGCGTGTACAAGCTGCTCAAGTCCCTGGGCTTCTACCTGTGGCACCCGGCCATGGAAACCCGCGACGAACAGGGCCGCCTGGTCATCCTGCGCGGCATCGAGGAGTTCCGTGAACACCTCGGCGGCGAACTTACAATTACGCTGTTGCGCGACCTCGGTCGCGGCGAGGAAGTGCACCAGATGGACAACAACGAGATCCTGCATGCGATGACGTGGTTGCGCCGGCGGGAGACCGGCCAGTGAGGCTCGGGGCGGACGGCGGCCACCTGACCTACTGCAGCAACATCCATCCGGGCGAGACCTGGGCGGAGGTACGGGCAAACATCGAGCGTTTCTTTCCGGCCGTGCGCGACCGCGTGGCGCCGGGCCAGCCGTTCGGCATTGGCCTGCGGCTCTCCGCGCAGGCCTCGCGGGCGCTGACCGATGCGGCGACGCTGGAGGAATTTCGCGATTTCCTCCAGCGCAACAAGCTCTACGTATTCACCATAAACGGTTTTCCCTACGGTACCTTTCACGGCACGCGAGTGAAGGAAGAGGTCTATCTGCCGGACTGGCGCGACGCGGAGCGGCTGCGCTATACGGACGAGCTGGCGGACCTGCTCGCCAAGCTGCTGCCGGAAGGTGTGGAGGGCAGCGTGAGCACGGTGCCCGGGGCATTCAAGCCGGCGATGAGCGGCAACAACGGCAGCGACGTGGAGCGCATCGCCGACAACCTGCTGCGCCATGTCGCGCATCTGATCGGGCTTGAAAGGCGTACCGGCAAGCGCATCACACTGGCGATCGAGCCGGAACCGCATTGCTACCTGGAGACGATTGACGAGAGCGTCGGATTTTTCCAGCGGCATCTTTTCAGCGCCCAAGCGGTGCGTCGCCTGGGCGAACTTGCGGGCCTGGAGCGGCAGGCCGCGTCGGTGGCGCTGCGCGATCACCTGGGCTTGTGCCTGGACCTGTGCCATGCGGCGGTGGAATTCGAGGACCCGGTTGCCTGCTTGCTGCGACTGGAAAAGGCCGGCATCCGCGTGCACAAGATGCAGATCAGCGCGGGCCTGCGGGTAGCGGAACTCACGCCGGAAGCGCTGAAGGCGCTGCGCCAGTTCGACGATCCGGTTTACCTGCACCAGGTGGTGGAAGACGGCCCGAACGGCGTGCGCCGCTTCGCCGACCTGCCCGAAGCGCTGGCGACCGTGAATGGGCAGGCCAAGGATCGCGAATGGCGGGTGCATTTCCATGTACCGATTTTCCTGGACGATCTCGGCGCCTTTTCTTCGACGCGCTTCTTCATCCGCAAGGTGCTCGACCAGCATCGCGTCAAGCCGATCTCTGCGCATCTCGAAGTCGAGACCTATACCTGGAACGTGCTGCCGACGCATCTGCAGGCCGGCGGCATGGAACAGGCCATCGCGCGCGAGCTGAACTGGGTAAAGGAAGAGCTGGCGGTATGAGCAGAAGGCGGGGGCCGCCGGAGCTTGGAAGAGGGGCCGAATGAATTTGTCCGTCGCGCTCAAGCTCGGGCGCGCCTCAAACCTCCCGACGGTCTGGACCAACGTGTTTACCGGTGTGGCACTTGCAGGCGCCGCCGAAGCAGACACGCGGCTCGCCATCCTTCTGGTGTCGCTATCGCTGTTCTACGTCGGCGGCATGTTCCTGAACGACGCGTTTGACAGCGCCTTCGACGCCACGTCGCGCCCGGAACGGCCGATCCCGTCGGGCCAGGTGAGTGCGGCGCAGGTTTACGCGGTTGGCTTCGGCATGCTGGTGGTCGGAGTGGGGCTGCTCGCGTGGGCCGGATACGGTTTCGAACCCTTCTCACAGTGGCGGCCGGTACTGGCCGGGATCGCGCTGGCGATCGCCATCACGTTCTACAACTGGCACCACAAGGAAAATCCGCTCAGCCCGCTGGTGATGGGCGTGTGCCGTTTGCTGGTGTACGTTGCCGCGGCGTACGCAGTCGCAACTGTGTTGCCGAAACAGGTGTCCATCGCAGCGATCATCCTGCTCTGCTACCTGATCGGGCTCACCTACAGCGCCAAGCAGGAACATCTCGACCGCCTCGGAGCCGTGTGGCCGCTGGCATTTCTTGCAGTTCCGGTCGCCTACGGAATCTGGCTCACGAGGCAGCAACCGGCGGCGTTGCTGCCGCTGCTGCTCTTTATCGGCTGGACGCTGTATGCATTATGGTTGCTGCGCCGTCGCGCGAAAGGCGACGTGCCGCGTGCGGTGGTCAGTCTCATTGCCGGCATCGCGCTGCTCGATTCGGTGATCCTGGCAGGCCACGGCGCACCGTTGCTTGCGGGGCTGGCGGTGGTGGCATTCGTACTGACGCTCTCTCTGCAGCGCTGGGTATCCGGTACCTGAGCTTCGCTAAATACTGAAACGCGTTTAACGCAAAGGACGCAAAGGTACGCGAAGGAAGTACTACAATTTACGAACCACGAACCACGCGCTACTCGTCACTTGTCACGAGTCACCTGTCCTGGCATTTTTGGACACGGCGAACACACATAGGACTAGAATTGCTTAGCCTCTGGCCTCCGTCACGTCGTCACGACCGTCACGACCGTCACGTTCGTCACGGCCTTTCCCAGTCACCTAGGCATTCATGATCGACGAAAAAATCAAGGTGCGCGTCACCGAAACCGGACAAGTCCTCGACGTCGTGGTTCTGAACAAGCGCGCCGAGCGGATACAAGTTGTGCTCGGCGAAGGCATTCACAGCGTCAAGTGCGATCTGACTCCGACTCGCAACGGGCTGGGCTACGCCGGCAGCGTGATGGGGCGCGAGCTGATCTACGAACGCAGCCGGCAACAGGTCCAGGCCGATATCGACAGGCTCAACCCCGCTCTGCGCAAGTCGCGGTAGCGTCACGGCTCGAAGGGCAGGTCAAGAGCGTTGACGCAGAGGGCGCAGAGAAGAGCAAGAAAGGTCGCAAAGGAAATCAGGACTTGGCAAGAAGCAGATACCTGTCAATACTGATGATGACGCGACGGTCGTAACTCGTAAAAAAACGGAACCTGGAACTTGAATTAATTTGAGAGCTCCAACCTCTCGCCTCTCGCCTCTC
>CAZYTR010000146.1:0-9666 GCA_964650365.1 uncultured Alcaligenaceae bacterium
CCGAAGGTTGCGCCTCATCTCGGGGGCAACACGCTGCTGGTGGAGGAAGGCGAGATCGACCCGTTCGCGTTGCGTGCGCCATTTCGCAGCAAACCCGTGGTGGTGGCGGTTCAGGGAATCTGCTTCACGCTCGGAGTCGAGTTGATGCTGGCCGCCGACATCGTCATTGCGGCATCGGATACGCGCTTTGCACAACTGGAGGTCAAGCGCGGTTTGCTGCCGACCGGCGGCGCCACATTCCGCATGATGGAGCGCGCCGGCTGGGGCAACGCGATGCGTTACCTGCTGACCGGCGACGAATTCGATGCGCAGACCGCGCTGCGGCTCGGCTTCATCCAGGAGATCGTGGAACCCGGCCGCCAGTTTGAACGCGCCGTCGATCTGGCGAAGCACATCGCCGAGCAGTCGCCGCTCGCGCTGGCGGCAACCGTCGAGAATGCCCGCCTGGCGCAGCGCGAAGGCCCGGCCGCTGCAGCGGCGCAGTTCGGCGCAACGCAGACCCGGCTGCTTGCATCGGCGGATTTCCAGGAAGGGATGCGCAGCTTCAAGGAGAAACGTCCGCCCCGCTTCAGCGGAAAGTAGAACGGACGAGCAGCAGAAAACTACGCGCCTGCCGACTTCTCGGGTCAGAACTTCCCTAAATGCAGGCCGCCATCGACGAGTATGCATTCGCCGGTGACCTGGGCGGCGCCCTCCAGCAACCACACCGCGACTTCGGCGATATCGTCCGGGGTGGCGGCCTTCGCCAACGGCACGGTCTTCTCGTAGTTCGCCTTGAATTTGGCGTAACCCTCCGAGTCGAAACGGTCGCGATGCCAGCGCGTCTCGATCATCCCGGGACACACCGCATTGACCCGTATGGCCGGCGCCAGCGCTCTCGCGAGCGCCAAAGTCATGGCGTTGAGCGCTCCTTTGGAGGCGATGTATGCCGTTGACGATCCGATCCCCATGACGCCGGAGATCGACGAGATGTTGACAATGGATCCTGCCCCCTGACGTTTCATCGCCGGCGCGCAGGCGCGAATCATCTGGTAGGGACCGATCAGGTTGACGGCATAAATGCGCTGGAAGTCGTCCGCGTTCAGGGCCTCGAGGTCGGAGGCAGACGCGTACTTGGTGATGCCGGCATTATTGATGAGCGCATCGATGCGTCCCCATTTGTCCAGCGCCACTTGGGCGAGCGCACGGCAATCGGTGTCGTTGGCTACATCGCCGCGCGCCAGCAACGCCTCGCCGCCGGCGGCTTCGCAGGCCTTCACAGTATCGCGTGCTTCCTTCTCGCTGCGGCTGTAATTGACCACCACGTGGCAGCCTTTGGCGGCCAGTTGCACGGCGCAGGCGGCACCGGAACCGGTGCCCGCTCCCGTGACGATACACACTGCTGACTGGAGTTTCATCACTACACCTCAACAAACTGAACCACGGGGGACGCGGAGGACACGGAGGAAAGGCAAAGAGCAAAAAAAGTTTCGCGAGTTAGAACCCCTAATTGGCGAACAATCCACCAAAGTTGATAATGTTGGCAACGGGTCACGAAAAGTCGCCCCGCTTTTAACCCCAATTTGCTTCGCCTCGTTTTTGCTTTCCCTCCGTGTCCTCTGTGTCCTCCGTGGTTCAAGATTTGGTTTTCGTTTATCAGAATTTTCCGAATTTGAGATAGGCTTCCTGCGGGTCCATGCCGCCGAGGATCGCACTGCGCACCTTGTTTTCGGTGCTGATGACTTCCTCCGTCCTGGCGATCACGTCCGCGGCAAGTTTGCCGGGGATGACGACCACGCCGTCGCGGTCGCCGAGGATGTAGTCCCCTGTGCAGATGGTGACATTGCCGATGGTGACCGGTTCGCCGAAGCGCTCTGGCACCCAGCGCCCGACGATATCCGCCGGCGTGTTGAAACTGCAGAACACGGGGAAACCGATCTTCAGGATGAATTCGGTGTCGCGGCAGCCGCCATCGACGACATAACCACGCACGCCCTTGTGCAGCAGCGTTTCCGCAGACAACTCTCCCATCAGCGCCACCATGTAGGTATGGGGCTGGCACACCAGCACTTTTCCGGGCGGTGCCTTCGACAGCAGCCCGGTCCATTGCACCAAGGTGTCGTGAGGATCGCAGGTCTGGTCGATGTGTCCGCTCACGGTGCACACCTCGCCCGCGACTTTCCTGGCAGGGTCGAGCGCCTTGATCTCGTGAGGCAGCGTGCAGCGGCCGTGGCCCATCGCGCGCAGCACGTCGTGCACCGCGCCGGTGTACAGCTTCTCCAGCCTTTCAGTCAGATTCATATTGTTTTTCTCCTCCAGATATCTACATCTCAACGCAAAAGCGCAAAGGATTCTTTTCAATACCCCCTTGAGGGGTGCGCAAAGGTACGCAAAGGAAAGCCTGAATGTGAATGGTACAGACTTCGCGGAATCAGGAATGGAGGGTTGGTCTGGTGTGCTGTTCGGTATCGCTTTGGCCGCTGTCTGGCACCATTGGCCCATCGCTAAGGGGAGACGCAGCATCGAAGCGCACACCTCGCAGCGCGTTCGATCGGACCACGTTCCGGCGTTGCTCCGCTGCGCTTCCGTCCGGCTCCCTGAGCGCACGCCCGCGATCCATAATACGGTTTAGAGTTGCTTCCAGGCCTATGCGAACTGCGATCATCGGCGCCGGCCCGGCCGGCCTGTTCCTGAGTCTTCTGCTCAAGCGGCGGCGGCCGCGAGACGAGGTGTTCGTTCTCGAGCAGAACTTGCGTGGCGCCACCTTCGGCTTCGGCGTGGTGTTCTCCGACGGCGCGCTCGAGTTCTTACGCGGCGGCGAGCCGGAGATCTTCAAGCTGCTCGAGGCAGAGATGGAGCGCTGGCCCGAGCAGAAGATCGTGCATCGCGACGAGGCCGTGCTCGTGGACGGCAACGGGTTTTCCGCGATCGCCCGCCTCCAACTGCTGATGACACTCGAGCGCTTGTGCGAGAGGGCCAGCGTGCGCGTCGAGCACGGGCGCCCGATCGGAGCGCTCGGAGAGCTCTCTGGATTCAACTTGGTGGTCGGTGCCGACGGCGTGAATTCTTTCGTGCGCCGGTCGCTTGCCGGTCGCCTGCAGCCACGCATGCGCTACCTCACAAACAGGTTCGCCTGGTACGGAACGACGAAAGCGTTCGACTGCCTGACGCTCACCTTCCGTCAGAACGAGCATGGCCACTTCGTGGCGCACCACTATCGCTACGCCCCCGACATGAGCACGTTCATCGTGGAATGCGACGCGGCGACGTGGTACCGAGCTGGGCTCGACCGGATGAGCGACGAGGAGAGCAGAGTCTACTGCGAGCGTGTTTTTGCCCCCGACCTCGCCGGGCGTCCGCTCGTCTCGAACCGCTCTATCTGGCGCAACTTCCCGCTGTTGTGGACCCCGCAATGGACCGCGGACAACGTCGTCCTGATCGGTGACGCCGCGCGCACCGGCCATTTCTCGATCGGCTCGGGCACGCGGCTCGCGATGGAGGACTCGATCGCGCTGGCGGCCGCGCTCGATGCGCATGGCGAAAACATCGCCGAGGGGCTCGCCGAGTTCGAGCGCACCCGCAAGCCAATCGCCGAGAAGATCGTGACCGCCGCGAACGCGAGCTCTTACTGGTACGAGCGGATCTCCGAGAAGATGGCGCTCGCGCCGTGGCAGCTCGCCTACGATTACATGACCCGCAGCGGCCGGATGCCCGACGAGCGGCTGCGCACGGAGGCACCGCGCTTCATGGCGCGCGTCGACCGCGAGCGCGCAGCCGACCCGCGCGCCGCGCACCCCGCGCGCCATGTAGACCCGTGCGGCGCGCACACGCCTGGAGCGCGGGAGATCGGCTGGACCGTGCCCGAGCGCTACAACGCCGCGCGCATTCTGTTCGACAACCTGGCGGCCGGCCGCGCGGACAAGGCAGCGGTCGTCTGCGAGGACCGCACGCTCACGTACGCGCAAATCGCGAGCCTCGCCTGCCGGGTGGGCAACGGGCTCGCCGCGATGGGTCTCGCGCGCGGCAGCCGCGTGCTGCTGGTGATGCTCGATACGCCCGAGTACGTCGCGGCGATCTTCGGAGCGATGCGAGCCGGCTTCGTGCCCGTACTCGTTAACACGCTCTCCCAGGCGGAGCTCGTCGCGTACTACCTCGCCGACAGCGGCGCCGAGGCGGCGATCGTGCACGACTCGCTCGCGCATCTTCTCGTCCACCCGGACGCGCGCGCGAGCCGGTTGCGAAATCTGGTCGTGGTGGGCAGCGGCGTGGTGCCGCCGCTCGAGTTGGTCGAGATCACGCGATGGGACACCTGGACACACGGCGCACGCGCCGAGCTGGAAGAAGTCGAGACCCATCCCGACGAGATGGCGTTCTGGATGTACAGCTCGGGCAGCACCGGTCGGCCGAAGGGCGTCGTCCATCTACACCACGATGCGCCCTACACGTACGAGTCATATGGCAGGCGCGTGCTCGGCATCCGCGAGTCCGACGTGGTGTTCTCGCCGCCGAAGATCTTCTTCGCCTACGGCTTCGGCAACGCGCTCACTTTTCCGTTCTCGGCGGGCGCAACCGCGGTGCTGCATCCGGGGCGGCCGGACCCGGATGCGGTGTACGGCGTGATCGAGCGGCATCGCCCGACCGTCCTTTGCGGACTGCCGACCCTGTATAACGCCCTGATCGTGCACCCGGGTGCGGAGCGACACGATTTTTCGAGCCTGCGGCTGTGCATCTCCGCGGCTGAGACGCTCTCGCAGGAGATGTTTGCTGAGTGGGAGCGGCGCTACGGACTGCGCATCATGGAAGGGCTCGGCTCGACCGAGGTGCTGCACATCTACGTGTCCAACCGGCTCGAGCGTCAGAAGCCTGGCGCGAGCGGCGCGCGAGTGCCGGGCTACGAGATCAAGCTGTGCGACCCGGACGGCCGCCCGGTTCCGCTCGGCGAGCCCGGCATCATGTGGGTGCGCGGCGACTCGAGCGCGCCGTTCTACTGGAACCGGCCGGACAAGACGCGCGAGACGATGCGGGAGGGCTGGATCTACACCGGCGACCGCTTCCGCGAGGATGCCGACGGCTACTACTGGTTCGAGGGGCGCGCGGACGACCTGGTAAAGGTAAGTGGCCAGTGGGTACATCCGATGGAGGTCGAGCGCGCGCTGGCGGAGCACCCAAGCGTGCGGGAGTGCGCCGTGCTCGCGGTCGAGGACGAAAACCGGCTGATGACGCTAAAGGCCTATGTCGCGCTGCGGCCGGGTCATGTCGAAGACACGGCGACGACGAAGGCGCTGCAGGAGTTCGTCAAGCGGGCACTGCTGCCGTTCAAGTACCCGCGCGCGATCGAGTATCTCGATGAGCTGCCGAAGACCGGCACGGACAAGATCGATCGGCAGCGGCTTCGGGTAATAGGTAAAGGTAAAGCGTGACAGGTACGCACAACGCGCCGGTGTACAGCTTCTCCAGCCTTTCAGTCGGATTCATTCTCTCCCCCTGATTCGAAACCTCATTTAACACGAAGGGTCACGAAGGAAAAACGAAGGAACACGAAGGAAAACAGACAACGTGTCGATGAAAGAAATCGATAGAAGTCGTCACCTTGATCGCGGCGCAAATAATATAGAATTGCCGACCCCGATGTTACCGATGTGCCAATTACCCTCGCGCATTCAACCGCAGCCTGATTGTCTTCGGTTCTCCTGTCACATTTCTTCTTCGTGATCCTTTCTTGTCTTTCCTTCGTGACCCTTCGTGTTGAAAGAGTTTGCCCTAGACGGTCGCAGGCCGCATTCCGGCGATCTGATTTACGACCAGGGCTGCAATGACCACTCCGCCGCCGATCAGCGCGGCCTGGCTCGGGCGTTCGCCGATCAGGAGCCAGACCGACAACGTGCCGAATATGATTTCGAGAATCGACAGCAGGCCAATCTCCGCCGAGGCGAGGTAGCGGACCGCAACCATCATCAGCAACAGTCCCGCGCCGAGCTGGACGATGCCCATGATGGACAGGAGACCGAGGTCGCCAGTGCTCACCGATAACGGCAGCGCGAACGGCAACGCGATCAGCAGCGAGAAGATTCCAGCAAGCAGGACCGAGGGCATCATGTCGACGGCGGTGCGATGTTTTCGCAGGATGACGACGTTGGCGCCGAAACCAAGGGGTATGCACAGCGCAATCAAATTTCCCGCACATCCGCAGCAGGTCAACGCGTCGTAGAACATCATCGTGATGCCCCCGATTGCCGCGATCATTGCCAGCCACGTACGCGGCGCGACTTTCTCGCCGAGGAAAAGGCGTCCGCACAGGGCTGCCACGAAAGGCGAAATGCTGCCGACCACCAGCGTGTTTGCCACCGTGGTCAGCGACAGGGCGAGGATGAAGCTGATCATCATCCCCGCAAATAACAGTCCGGACACTACCCCCGGCCATCCCATGGCATGAACGCGTTGCGGCAGTCGAGGGCCATGCTGGACGCACAATACGACCAGCAGGAACACCGTCATGAAGAACGATCGCCAGAACGTGATCGTCCAGCCGTCGGTGACTTCCATATTGCGCACCAGGATGCCCGCGGTGGCCCAACACAGTGTGGCGCCGACCATCAGAGCGATGCCCTTGCGGTGTTCTGCCGGCGTGCGCATCAGATATACCTTTCAAACATAGCGCTAACCGCAGAGGTCGCGGAGGACGCAGAGGGAAAAAAGAGAGGAAGTATGAAGTGATATGCAGGTGTTGAGTCGTCAATGTACCCTTCGTCGCATAATTCAGTCTCATTTGAAAACTCGAAAATCTCACTCCTCATTTTGTTTTTCCTCTGCGTCCTCCGCGTCCTCTGCGGTTGGCGCCTATTGATAGCACGTCAGGCGACAGCCGAGGGTGCGGCGACGCCGAGCTTGTCGCTCCAGGGCCGAAGCGACGGCAGGATACTCGGGTAGAGTTCGACGCCTTCCTTAAGTTGTTTCGCGCGGCAGCGCAAGCCCGATTCGCCCGGGAGGCGAACGCGGTCGAATCCGCTTCGTGGCGGCGTGGCGCGGCAGGCGTTTGCGATCCATTCAGTCTGACGTACGAAATCTTCGCTGCCGCCGAACAGCGCCGGATCGAACACCTGCACGTAAACATTCGCCGCCCAGCCTTCGACGGGATCCGCGCGTCCGTGGCCCGACAGTCCCTGGGTCAGAGCTTCTACCAGCAGGCCCAGTGCGTAGCCCTTGTGTCCGTGATCCAATCCGCCGATCGGCAACAATCCACCCTTCGGTTCGTTGAAGAGCACGGCGGGATCGTCGGAAGCGTTGCCGTCAGCGTCGAGCGCCCATTTCCGCGGCAGCTTGCGTCCTTCCTGGTGCAACCGGCGGGTCAGCCCATTGGTGGTGATGGACATCGAGACGTCGATCATCACCGGGTCGCCTGCGGTCGGCCACGCTGCGGCGATCGGGTTGGGCGTGTAGACGCCGGTGCCGCGCCCCCCGTGAGGTACCACGCCGCCGGTTTCCGGGCCGGAAGAAATCAGCATCACCATCAATCCCTGGTCGGTGACGCGCTTCAGGTACGCGGCGAGACAGGCGATGTGATGGCAGCGCCGGATGGCGACCGTGCAGGTGCCGAGCTTCTTCGCCCGCTCAATGGCAAGATCGATCGCGCGCCTCACCAGCCATGGCCCGGGCAGGCGCTTGCCGTCCCAGGTCACCGCCGCCGGAAAATCCGCAATCACGCGAGGTGATCCGGATCGGGTAATGCCGCCCTTTTCGAGTTCGTTGAGGTACGGCGCCAACAACTGGAGGCCGTGCGTGCTGTGGCCGAGCAGGTCACCCTCGACCAGGATCTCGGCGACGACACTGGATTTGTCGGACTCCAGTCCCGCCTTGTCGAGCAACGCGGTGGCAAAGCGCACGAGTTCCTCGGCGCGGTAACGGTCTGTGGTCATTTACTTTCGTGAATCGGAAAAACTACAAGACGAACCACCAAGACACCAAGACACCAAGACACCAAGACACCAAGACACCAAGACACCAAGAAAAACCAACAACTCATAATGAGAACTGATTTAACAAACGGCGATAGGAGCGTCTCTCGATTCTTCTGCTTGTTTTGTCATGACGCCCTTCTTGGTGTCTTGGTGCCTTGGTGGTTTGTTTCCTGGTTTGTCTCCTGGCGTGGTCACATCATGATGATCTGGCGCACCGTGTGGCCCGAAGCCAGACGGTCGAAGCCGACGTTGATCTCCTCGAGCTTGATGTGGTCGCTCATCAGCTTGTTCACCGGCAGCATGCCGCGGCGATACAGGTCTATGTAGCGCGGGATGTCGCGGGCAGGAACGCAGGACCCCATGTAGCTGCCCTTGATGGTGCGTTCTTCCGCGACCATGTTGACGTGCTGCAGCGGCCAGCGGTGATCGGGGTGCGGAAGTCCCGCCGATACCGTGGTGCCGCCGCGGCGGGTGATGCGGTAGGCAAGTTCCATCGCCTGCACCGAGCCGGCCATTTCGAATGCAAAATGCACCCCGCCGCCGGTAAGATCCTTGACCTGCTGGATTGCGTCCGGCGCCTTGGCGTTCACAGTGTCGGTCGCGCCCAGTTGTTTCGCCAGTGCGAGTTTGTCGTCGTGCAGGTCCATGGCGACGATCTGCTGCGCGCCGGCGACGATCGCGCCCAACAGCGAGTTGAGTCCCACCCCGCCGAGGCCGAGCACCGCAACCTTGGCGCCCGGGAATACCTGCGCCGTATTGAACACGGCGCCGACTCCGGTGAGAACGGCGCAGCCGAACAAGGCCGCTTCATCGAACGGCAGGTCCTTGTCGATCTTTACCACCGAGCCGCGATTGGCGACGCAGTGCTGCGCGAAGGCCGAGACGCCCACGTGGTGGTAGACATCCTTGCCATGCTGGTGCAGTCGCATGCCGCCGTTGAGGAGCTTGCCGGCGCCGTTGGCCTGCTGGCCGGACTCGCAGCGTCCCGGGTGTCCTTCGATGCAGGCGATGCATTGGCCGCAACTCGGCGCGAACACCAGCGCGACGTGATCGCCGACTTTCAGATCATTCACGCCGAGGCCGAGTTCCTGCACCACACCGGAAGCTTCGTGTCCGAGCACCATCGGCATCTGCCGCGGGCGGTCGCCATTCACCGTGGACAGGTCCGAGTGGCACAGGCTCGAGGCCTTGATCTGCACCAGCACTTCACGCTCGCCCGGCTTGTCGAGTTCGACTTCCTCGATGCTCAGGGGTTTGCTGTCCGCGTAGGGCTGCGGCAGACCCATCTGCCGGATCATCGCTGCTTTGATTTTCATCGTTACACCTAAAGAAACTGAACCACGGAGGACACGGAGGATACGGAGGAAACGCAAGAGCAAAAATAAGCATTCGAGAGTTAGAACCCCTAATTGGCGAGCGATCCACCAAAGTTGGTAATGTCGGCGACGGGTCTCGAAAAATCGCCCCGCTTTTAACCCCAATTTGCTTCTCCTCGTTTTTGCTTTTCCTCCGTGTCCTCCGTGTCCCCCGTGGTTCAAGATTTGGTTTTCGGTTCAATTCAGTAAGTCGCGCGGCCGCCGGACAGATCGAACACCGAGCCGGTCGTGAACGAACAATCCTCGGTACACGCCCACACCACGGTTGCGGCGATTTCCTCCACCAGACCGAAGCGGCCCATCGGTATCTTGGCGAGCATATAGTCGATGTGGCTCTGGGGAACCTGGTCGAATAT
>CAZYTR010000147.1:0-5412 GCA_964650365.1 uncultured Alcaligenaceae bacterium
GCGTTGCTGTTCGAGGAGTTTCTCGCCGAAGAAGCGGACACTGGGCGCCTCACTCTCGACCTGGCACCGCTGCGGGCGCACACCGCTCTCCTGCACGGACACTGCCACCAGAAGGCCTTCGATGCGATGCCCGCGGTACGCAAGGTGCTGGGGCTTATTCCGGGGCTGAAAGTGCAGACGGTGGATTCCGGCTGCTGCGGCATGGCCGGCAGTTTCGGCTACGAGGCCGAACACTTCGCGGTGAGCATGAAGATGGCTGAACAGGCGCTGTTCCCGGCAGTCAGAGAAGCGGGTCCGGAGACGATCGTCGTCGCGGACGGAACGAGTTGTCGGCACCAGATTCACGACGGCACGCGCAAGAAGGCGCTGCACGTCGCGCGTGTGTTGCAGATGTCATTGGAAGAAAGGAAGCAGTGAAACTGAATCCCAGGCGGTTTCTTCTCTACTACCTGCCCCTGCTAGCCAACCTGGGTTTGATCGTCTACCTGGCCTGGCAGCTCAATCTCGTGTCCTATTTCCAGCGCCAGGGAGAGTTCCAGATTTTTTCCGTGCTTTATGCAATCGGAGGCCTGGTGGTAGCGGTATCGGGGGTCACGGCGTTCCTTCATGCCGTATCGAACGAGAAAGGCCCGCGCCATCTGTTCGTGCTGTCGCTGGTGAACACCATTATTCCGACCGTGTTACTGCTGGTACTGCTGCAACTGAGGTAGAAGGAGAGTGAAAATGGCGGAATCGAAGTGGAAGTACCACGGCATCCGCATCGTCAAGGGATCCGAACTCGACACCAATACCGCGCAGACGCCGGGGATGAACCGCGCAGCCGCGATCACCCACGCGCGCTGCGGTGCCGAGAAGCTGTGGGCCGGCACCGTGGTCATCCATGCCAAAGCCAAGACCGGCGCCCACCACCACGGCCCGGTGGAAAGCATCATCTATGTCGTGAGCGGCAAAGCGAGGATGCGCTGGGGCGACCAGCTCGAGTTCGTCGCCGAGGCCGGCCCCGGCGATTTCATCCATGTGCCGCCTTACGTTCCGCACCAGGAGATCAACGCCTCCGAAACCGAGCCGCTATCCTGCGTGCTGTGCCGCAGCGGCCAGGAGCCGGTCGTTGTGAATCTCGACATTCCCGTGGTGGAGAAGCCCGAAGAAGTGCATTGGGTGGATAACATCCACCCACCGCCGCAATCTGACTGAACAGGCGGAGCATTTGCGAATTGCGGCACGAAATTCTCAGACCAGACCCAAGGCTGCCCATCACCGGCCGGCGACAGTCGGCCAGGCCGTCGCTTGACGGTCCGGTGCACGAGCTTGTTCGGCACCAGCCTCCCGCTTGCTCACGCCGCTCGTAGGAGAAACTCTACCTTGACGGCGTCGAAGGGAAACTCTATGCGCCCATCGGATGCGCGCGTCAGCACGCCGGCCTCCAAGAGCGCGGTGATGTCGCCATGAACGGCCTTCACATCACGTCCGATCCGACGCGCAGCCTCACGGATAGACAGTGGCCCGGCGCCGCAAAGGACCTTGAGAAGCTCCCAGCGCTTCGCCGTCAGCACTTCCCAAAGAAGTTCGGATGTGGCAAAGCTGATACGCGCTTCGCGCTCCGCCCGCCCGGCTTTCATTGCACGTGCCGCATCGGCCAGTGTCTCTTTGAGAGGGCGAACTTCAAGAACGACCGTGTTCATGGTTCCACCTCGCGATATCAGCTTCAAAGTCAACCATCAGTTGATCGGGCGTAGAAAAGATATAAGGCTCCTCCGCCAATTCGGTGTGCCGGTGATCACCCTTGTCGCGCTCGTTGTCATAGCGCAACACCCATCGGTCTCCAACTACGTACGCAAGTCGGTACTTGAATTGGTGGGTTGGCGGCGGAACCGGCTCAAGAACGCGCCAAATCACCACCTCGACGAATGCATCGGCAGCGACGACCACCCGGCGACGAACAAAGGCTACAGCCTTCATGTTGGAGAGAATACCAACACATAGTGAGTGTTGTCAATTACTCCAACACACAGTCTCAGCCTCGTGGGTCCGAACGTTTGAGTTCACCGGCTGCCGGAGGCAGTCCGCTGGAACGAATGGTTGGGCACTGGACTTGAACCGTCCGTGTTCTTACGAGCCTTTGATAGGGGAGGCGGGGTTCAATGTTTCTGTCTTGAAAGAGCGAAAAGGCAGGCAACAGACACAACACCGTGCATCGCCACGTTAGCAAAAATAATAGGCTGAGCGACAGCCTGCATGCCCGCAATGCCCTGGATGATTGCCTCGATCGCGTTGAATATCGCCATTGAAGAGAGGAGCACCATTACGGTACGGGCATCAACAGTGGCGCGCATGAGAAACAAAGCCAACCCGTATGCAACTAGGGTCGCACCATATCCACGTGCGATAAGAATCCCCGCAGCATCGAGCTGTAGTCCGAATTGAGCAAATAGAACTCCGGGTATTGCCAGGGCTACGATGCCAAAGGGTAGCGTTAGAAGAGAATTCAGAACGAGTAGAAACTTGACCATATCTCCTCCTTGATCGGATAAGAGGTTGCCATTCAGACTGAAGCGCAAGAATCTGTAACCCATGTCCTCAGACTATTTTGTTACCGATGTCCCCGACCGCTCAGGGCAGTGAGACGCGTCTGAAAGACCCGCGCCGTGCGCCACAACCCATAGCATGCCCCATAGATGGGGAGAATAGTAATTGCAGCCATCCGGAGATCGGTCCATAGGGTCTTTTCGGAGTGGGCCACGCCGTACGCAAACCACACGAACGCCACCGCGATTAACAGGGCCGCGAGGCAAGCAATGCCCGCGATGGACAAGGCGGCAATTCGGAACCGGGCGGCGCGAAATGCCTTGAATGCGCACCACACCAAACGCCCAGCCACGACCAGCGCCAAGACGGGAACTGAAAGGGCAAGCATCGCTATGAGAATCTGGTGGAGCAGCACTAGCATGCCGCCTAACGACACAGTTCTGACGAGCGCGAAGGCGGGCAACGCCCGCCGTAGCGCGTCGGCTGCAACTGACGGTTGGGCGTCATTCTGCGCTCCTCGCCACTGGGCCGAAGAAGCCAATGATGCGTTCGATCTTTGTACCCTCTGGTGCCATGAACGCGATGTCTAGGCCTTCCGGCAACGCAGTGCCATCGGCCTGAACGACATGCCACGCAAACCGAGCGAGGCCGTGATGCAAATCCACCTTGCTCGTGCGCATCACAGTTGCGCCAGGGCGGCGTGCCTGGACCTTCGCGATGTGAGCGAGCAGTTCTTGCGCGTTTTCTGCGTGGACGGACGGACCGGTGTAGGTAGCGTGGGAAGCCCATACCGATGCGAGGAGCTCGGCGCGGTTCTTGGCATCGGGCTCGGACCAGACTTCGCAGTACCTATCTATGAGGGCTGAGGCATCCATGGTGCTGATGCTCCTGTGGACTGTATGGGCAGCGACCTATGACGCCCAACTAGAAGTAGCAATCCCATTGACGGGATATTTCCCGTCAACTTGACGAATAAACTGGCGGGGTGCATGATAACTACTGGATATATAAACAGGTCCCATTTCGAGACACCCCCCAATACGTCATGAATACGCCCGACACCTCCGGCCCGACGAAAAGCCTACTCCTGGACCGAGTCCGGGACAAGATTCGCATGAAGCACTACAGCATCAGGACAGAGAGCGCATATGTCGACTGGGTACGCCGATTTGTCAATTTCCATCACCGGCGCCACCCACGCGAGCTTGGTCCTGAGCGTGTAGAGGCATTTCATTCCCATCTTGCGGTGCAGCGCAACGTGGCGGCCTCAACCCAGAACCAGGCCAAAAGCGCATTGTTGTTTCTCTACAAGGAGGTGTTCGGATGGCTGCATTCGATGTGGGAATCGGTATGCAAGCCTTTTGCGGCGAACGAGGATATTCCTGAACGTGTGTAAACAGAGATGGCCCCGATGGTCGGGATCGAATCCCGGGCGTCGGTCGATTTCTAGTGGATCTCCGGCTCGGCAGTCGGCGCTGTGCCCTCGAGGAAGTCGAAATCGCAGCCAAGGTTAGCCTGCTTGATGTGCTCCGCAAAAATCTTGCCGTAGCCGCGCTGGAACTTCGGCGGATTGGGTTTCCAGGCGGCGCGGCGTTTCGCCAGTTCCGCGTCGCTCACCTTCAGCGTGAGTTTCCTCCCCGGCACGTCGAGTTCGATGATGTCGCCAGTCTTCACCAGCGCCAGCGGACCGCCCACCCAGGATTCCGGCGCCACATGCAGAACACAGGTGCCGTAGCTGGTGCCGCTCATGCGCGCATCGGAAACGCGCACCATGTCGCGCACGCCCTGCTTGAGCAGCTTCTTCGGGATCGGCAGCATGCCCCATTCAGGCATGCCCGGTCCGCCGAGCGGGCCGGAGTTGCGCAGCACTAGCACCGAGTCGGCGTCGACGTCGAGATTCGGATCATCGAACCGCGCCGACATGTCGTTGTAGTCGTCGAACACCATGGCGCGGCCGGCGTGTTTCAACAGCTTCGGGTCTGCGGCGGTGGACTTGATGACCGCACCGTCCGGTGCAAGGTTGCCGCGCAGTACCACCAGCCCGCCGCCGGTCTGTATGGGATTTTCCGGTGTGCGGATCACGTCGGGGTTGTGGATCTTTGCTCCGGCGATGTTCTCGCCGAGTGTTCTACCGGTGCAGGTAAGTACGTCCGTATCGAGCAGCTTGCGCATGCCTTCCAGCATCCCGACCAGGCCGCCGGCGTAATAGAAATCCTCCATCAGGTACTTGCCCGACGGCCGCATGTTGACCAGGTAGGGCGCGTGACGGCCGACTTCCTCGAAGCGCTCGAGTGGAATGTGAATGCCGGCGCGGCCGGCCATTGCAATCACGTGGATCAGGCCGTTGGTCGAGCCGCCGAGCGCCATCAGCACCTTGATCGCGTTGTCGAAGGACTTTTCGCTGAGGATGTCGCGCGGCTTGAGGTCCTCCCACACCATCTCGACGCTGCGCCTGACGCTGTACTCCGCCATGCGGCCGTGGTTGGAATCGACCGCGGGAATCGACGAAGCGTTGGGCAGGCTGAACCCCAGCGCCTCTGCAACGCTGGTCATAGTGGATGCCGTGCCCATGGTCATGCAGGTGCCGGGGGAACGCGATATGCCTTCCTCGATCTCGCGCCAGTCGCGATCGGTGATGTTGCCGGCGCGCAACTCGTCCCAGTATTTCCACACGTCCGATCCGGAGCCGAGCGTCTTTCCCTGCCAATTGCCGCGCAGCATCGGCCCGGCCGGAACGTAGATCGCCGGCAGGTTCATGCTGATCGCGCCCATCAGCAGGCCCGGAGTGGTCTTGTCGCAGCCTCCCATCAGCACGCAGCCGTCCACCGGGTAGGAACGCAGCAGCTCCTCCGTTTCCATCGCCAGGAAGTTGCGGTACATCATGGT
>CAZYTR010000148.1:0-14077 GCA_964650365.1 uncultured Alcaligenaceae bacterium
AGCACGATGGTCACCGACTGCGGCGCGTGCGCCTCATTCAGCGACCCGTCGAAGGTCCGGATCTCGCGGACTCGCGTGCGTTGCCCTGACGGCAGTACGGTCACGGCATCGCCGGCACCGATGCTGCCGGACTCGATGCGCCCGGCGTAACCGCGCGCATCCGCCACACCGCTGTCTCCAGGCCTCGCCACAAGCTGCACCGGAAAATAGAATTTTCCGTGCAACGCGGATCGCGCGACCTCGGCGGTTTCGAGAATTTCCAGCAGAGTCGGTCCGCGATACCAGGACAGGTTCTCGCCGCGCTCGACCACCATGTCGCCGCGCAATGCAGAGATCGGCAGGCAATCGATGCGATGCAAGTCCAGATCGCGGGTAAATAATTCGAACGCCTGACGAATGCCGTTGAACGCGTCTTCGGAGTATTCGACCAGGTCCATCTTGTTGACCGCCAGCACCAGGTGCGGAATGCGCAGCAGGCTGGCGATATAGGCGTGCCTGCGCGATTGGGTAAGCAGTCCCTTGCGCGCATCCACCAGAACGATCGCCAGATCGGCGGTCGACGCGCCGGTCACCATGTTGCGCGTGTACTGCTCGTGGCCGGGCGTGTCGGCGATGATGAATTTGCGCGAGGGCGTTGCGAAGTAGCGGTAGGCCACGTCGATGGTAATGCCCTGCTCGCGCTCGGCCAGCAGGCCGTCGGTCAGCAGCGACAGATCGATGCCCTCCTGCCCGCGGCGGCGGGTGGACGTCTCGATCGAAGAAAGCTGATCCTCGAAAATCGCCTTGGTATCGAACAGCAGCCGCCCGATCAGCGTGCTCTTGCCGTCATCCACGCTGCCCGCGCTGGTGAAGCGCAGCATGCCGGTGTCAACGGGTTGCATATTCTCTATTGCAGACATCAGAAATAGCCTTCCTTCTTGCGAAGTTCCATAGACGCTTCCGAGGTCTGATCGTCCATACGCGTTGCGCCGCGTTCGGTGATCCGGGTGATCACCGTCTCGGCGATGACATCTTCGGCGTTTGCGGCGATGGACTCGACCGGGCAGGTGCAGGTCATGTCGCCGACGGTGCGAAAACGCACCGAAAGCATCTCCACCACCTCGCCCGATTCGGCTCGCACGAGTTCAGACAACGGCAACAGGCCACCGGGTTTGCGGATTACTTCGCGCTGGTGCGCGTAGTAGATGGACGGCACGGCGAGCTTTTCGCGCTGGATGTATTGCCAGACGTCCAGTTCGGTCCAGTTGCTGATCGGGAACACGCGCATGTTCTCGCCCGGGTGTACGCGGGTGTTGAACAGGCTCCACAGTTCCGGCCGCTGATTCTTCGGATCCCACTGCCCGAATTCATCGCGGAACGAGAAGATGCGCTCTTTCGCGCGCGCCTTCTCCTCGTCGCGGCGCGCTCCGCCAATGCAAGCATCGAAACCGTATTCGGAAATGGTGTCGAGCAACGTCACCGACTGGTGCTTGTTGCGGCTCTCGTCCTCGGAGCGCAGCCTCACCCTGCCCGTGCGCATCGATTCCTCGACGTGGCCGACGACCAGCCTCTCACCCAGTTCCGCCGCGCGCGCGTCGCGAAAGGCGATCACCTCGGGGAAGTTGTGCCCGGTATCGATGTGCAGCAACGGAAACGGGAATTTTCCGGGACGGAATGCCTTTTCCGCCAGCCGCAGCATGCAGATCGAATCCTTGCCGCCCGAAAAAAGCAATGCCGGGTTGCGGCACTCGGCCGCCACCTCGCGCAGGATGTGAATGGACTCCGATTCCAGCCAGTCCAGATGGTCGATGCGCGATGACGATTCTTCTATTCTTTGCAGCACGGCACTCACGATGTCGTTCCTTCGCTCGGTTTGGCCACAGGCGACAGGTGCAGCCCACACTCTTTCGCGTTCGAACTTTCCCACCACCAGCGTCCCGCGCGGATGTCCTCGCCGGGCCGGATCGCGCGCGTGCAGGGCTCGCAGCCAATCGAGGGGTAGCCGCGATCGTGCAGCGCGTTGTAAGGGACGCCGCGGTCCCGTATGCAGGCCCACACCTCGGCCTCGCTCCAGTCGGCAAGCGGATTGAACTTCGGGATGCCGTGCGTCGCATCGTGCTCGCGCAGCGGCAGTTCGGTCCGGGTCACGGATTGCGCACGGCGCAGCCCCGTGATCCATGCGTCCCTGCCCGCCAAGGCGCGTGCCAGCGGCTCAACTTTGCGGATATGGCAGCAATGCTTGCGCAGATCGACGCTCACGTAAAATGCGTTCAAGCCGTGTTCCTTCACGTAGCGCACCACCGCATCGGGGTCTGGCCGGACCGCTTCAATCTCATGGCTGTAGTGACTGCGCACGCGCTCGAGCAGATCCAGCGTCTGGCGATGCAGCCGTCCGGTATCAAGGGTGAAGATCGCGATCGGCAGACCGGTACTCAGGATCGCGTCGGTCACAACCATGTCCTCCGCACCCAGGCTGCTGGCGAAAGCGGCACGGGGAAATTCGGCGACGATCGCCTCGAGCCGCCCGGTCAGAGTTTTGTACGGGTGGACGGCAGCGGTTGCGATGGCGGAAGTTGGTGCGTTCATGTCCGCGGTCTGTTATCAGTTACTGTGCGGCGCCGCCGGCCAAGCACGCACATGGCGGCGGAACGCGGGTACCGCGTTGTCCCACGAGCCTTGGTATGCGTCAGAGAACGGCCGCAAAAAACGCAACGCCTGCCCAACGTCCTTGTCCGAGCGTACAGCGAATGCATCGAAGCCCACTCGCTGCATGAAAAAAAGCTGGTCGGGCAGCACATCGCCGATTGCACGCAGTTCGCCCCGATAGCCGAATCGCGAACGCAGCAGGTAAGCCACGGAATAACCGCGCCCGTCGGTGAACTTCGGAAAGTCCACTGCGACCAGACGCCACTGCGGCAGCCACGGCGCGATCGGTGATGGATCATCCGCGCCGGCGAGCCACACGCCGACATCGCCGCGCGCGATCAGCTCCGCGTGCCGCTCCAGCCACAGGGCCATCGGAACCAGCACAGGGCCCGCGGGGATCTCGATCTTGGCCAGGGGCGTTTCCGGCAACGGGCGCAGGATCTGCCAGTGGTCCGTAACGACGGCACCGCCGCGAATGATTTCAGGCATCGGTGACGACTCCTTCAGTCGCTTCTTTTTTCGTGCGCACCGTCGTTCCGTACACGCCGGCCTTGAAGGGGGCAATGCCCAGCCGCTCCACAGTGTCCACGAAGCGTTCGTCGGCTTCGCGCTTCTCCAGGTAGAACTCCACCAGTCGCGACACCACGTCGGGCATGTCTTCGGCCTTGAACGACGGCCCGATGACCTTGCCGATCGCGCTGCGGCCGTGCCCGGCGTCGGAACCATCGGCGCCACCGATCGACACCTGGTACCACTCCTCCCCGTCCTTGTCGACGCCGAGGATTCCGATGTGGCCGGCGTGATGGTGGCCACACGAGTTCATGCAGCCCGAAATGTTGAGATTCAGCTCGCCAATGTCGTGCAGATAGTCCAGGTCGTCGAAGCGGCGCTGGATTGCCTCGGCAATGGGGATCGACTTGGCGTTGGCAAGCGAACAGAAGTCCCCGCCAGGGCAGGCGACGATATCGGTGAGAAGCCCGAGGTTCGGCGTGGCCAACCCGGCCTGCCGCGCCTCTTCCCAAAGCGTATACAAGTCGCCGGCGCGCACGTCGGGCAGGATCAGGTTCTGTTCATGCGAAACGCGGATCTCGCCGAAACCGAAGCGTTCGGACCAGTCGGCCACCCGCTCCATCTGCTCGGCGGTCGCGTCCCCCGGGGCCACACCAGTCTTTTTCAGCGACAGGACCACCGCCCGGTAACCCGGAACGCGATGCGGACGCACCGCCCGCCCTGCCCAGCGGGCGAAGCCACGGCTCTCGGCGATTCGGCACGCAAGTTCGCCTTCATCCTGCGGCCTCGGCTGGTAGTCCGGCGCCGTGAAATAGGCGGAAACGCGTTTGAATTCTTCTTCGGTGAGCGTGCCTGGGCCGTCCTTCGCCAGAGCCCACTCTTCCTCGACCTGGCGTGCGAACTCCGCGGCACCCAGGGCCTTCACCAGGATCTTGATGCGCGCCTTGTAGATGTTGTCGCGGCGCCCGTAGCGGTTGTAGACGCGCAGGATGCACTCGACGTAGGTCATCATGTGCTGCCACGGCAGAAACTCGCGGATCACCGTGCCCACGACCGGCGTGCGGCCCATACCGCCGCCTACCAGAACGCGCAGCCCGAGTTCGCCGTCCGGCGCGCGCCGCAGGTACAGGCCGATGTCGTGGAAAGCTGTGGCGGAACGGTCCTCCACGGAACCGTTAACCGCAATCTTGAATTTGCGCGGCAGGTAACTGAATTCGGGGTGGAAAGTCGACCACTGGCGCAGGATTTCGCACAGCGGCAGCGGATCGACGATTTCGTCGGGTGCAATGCCGGCGAACTCATCCGAGGTGATATTGCGCACACAATTGCCGCTGGTCTGGATGGCGTGCATCTCCACCGAAGCGAGGTCGGCGAGTATGTCGGGGGAATCCTCGAGGCGAGGCCAGTTGTACTGGATGTTCTGGCGCGTGGAGAAATGCCCGTAGCCGCGGTCATAACGGCGCGCTATGTATGCCAGCATGCGCATTTGGGCCGCCGACAGAAGGCCGTAGGGAATCGCCACGCGCAGCATGGGTGCGAATTTCTGCATGTACAGCCCGTTCTGCAGGCGCAGCGGCCGGAACTCGTCCTCCGTCAGATCCCCGGCAAGGAAACGCCGCACCTGATCGCGGTACTGCGCCACGCGCTCGCCGACGAGGTTGCGGTCAACTTGATCGTAGATGTACATCGAGTTCTCTTATTTTGAAAATAACCAACTGCTGCGTCACCACACCAGCTTGCCGCCGATGATTACCAGCAGCGACGCCAGCGCCGGTCTCAGGAACCGATCCGGAACCCTCGAACCCGCGTGACTGCCGAGATAGATCCCGGGCAGCGAACCGACCAGCAGGCTGCCGAGCAGGCTCAGGTCCACCGTCCCCATCGACAGATGGCCCAACCCCGCCAACGCGGTCAGCGGTACGGCGTGGGCGATATCGCTGCCGACGATGCGTGCCGCCGGCAGCAGAGGGAACAGGAACAACAATGCGGTGACGCCCAGCGCGCCGGCCCCCACCGAACTCAGCGTGACCAGAACACCCAGCACCGCGCCCGTGACAACGGTCACCGCGACCAAATGACGCTGGCGCCAGCTCTCGCCCGCTATCGCTTTGCGCGAGGCCAGCCGCTGCAAACGCTCCTTGAACAGCAACGCCAGCGCGGTCAGGATCAGCGCCACGCCGAGCGAGCCGGTGATGATTCCGGACACGCGTGAAGTCTCGACACCCAACACTCGCAACAGCACTACGCAAAGCAATGAGGCGGGCAGACTTCCCGCGGCAAGCCAGCCAACCAGCTTCCAGTCGATGTTGCCGCGCTTCGAATGCACCCACACGCCGGCGCTCTTGGTGATCGAGGCATATAGCAGATCGGTGCCCACCGCGGTCGCCGGATTGACGCCGAATCCCAGGACCAGCAGCGGGGTCATCAACGAGCCGCCGCCGACGCCGGTCATGCCGACGATGAACCCGACCACAAAGCCGGAAACGGTGTACGCGAACTCCATGTTCTGTTGCCGCCTCTGCTCCGGTTGGGGTTGCGCGCACAGCCGCGCCCGTCACTTGCAAGAACGTCGCGTAATCCTAGCAATCGTCGTTATATTCCTTACGACTATTCTGTTAGTATTAAATGCGTTTTCCTTATTTGCATAAGCCGCTATGAAACTCCAGCAATTGCGTTATATCTGCGAAGTGGCGCGCCAGAACCTGAATCTTTCCAATGCCGCGGAGGCCCTGTTCACCTCCCAACCCGGCATCAGCAAGCAGGTCCGCAGCCTCGAGGAGGAACTGGGGGTGGACATCTTCGTGCGCCACGGCAAGCGCGTGGTAGCGGTCACCGAGCCGGGCAAGGCGATCCTCGAAATTGCCCAGCGGATGCTGATGGACGTAGAGAACCTCAAGCAGGTGAGCGAGGAATTCACCGAGGAAGACCATGGCCACCTGACCATCGCGACCACGCACACGCAGGCGCGCTACGCGCTGCCCCAGGTTATCCAGCGGTTCACCAAGCGCTATCCCGGGGTGCGCCTGAGCCTGCGCCAGGGCAGCCCGACCCAAATTTCGGAGCTGGTGACATCGGGGGAGGCCGACATCGCCATCGCCACCGAAGCGATCGCCCTGTACGAGGACCTAGTGATGCTGCCCTGCTACGAGTGGAACCGCTGCGTGTTGGTGCCGCCGGGGCATCCGTTGCTGAAGGCGAAAAAGCTTACGCTGGAAGCAATGGCGAGCTTCCCGATCATTACCTACGACTTCGCCTTCACCGGCCGAACGCGGATCAACCAGGCATTTGCCGACAAGGGCCTGACACCGAACGTGGTCCTCACCGCCATCGACGCCGACGTGATCAAGACCTATGTGGAGCTCGGGCTGGGAATCGGGATCGTGGCGATGATGGCCTACGACCCGAAGCGCGACACGCACCTGCGCGCGATGGACGCCAGCCACCTGTTCGAACCCAGCACCACCCGCATCGGCATCCGCAAGAACAGCTACCTGCGCGGCTATACCTACGAATTCATCGAGATGTTCGCGCCCCACCTTACCCGCAAGGTGGTGGACGACGCCATGCGCACCAAGGGTTAGGGAAGCTCTGACCAGGTTCCACATGCGCGACCGAGGCGATTCGGGTCGAGGGCAAGACGGCGAGGACGCCGTGTAGCCGGCCTACATAAGGAGGAGCCGACACAGTCATCGGCCCGAATCGCCCGGTCCCTCGAAAGAGTCGAAATGTCATTGGGTTGTGCCAGGGTGCGGCGCCTGCGTTGTTACGCTCCTTGCTGGGGCTTCAGCCGCACCTGCGGAGCGACGCCTAGCAGTCATCCGCACCTGGCGCAACGCGCGTCGCGGAACTTGATCAGAGCTTCCCTAGACCTTCTTGACGAAGTCGCGCAGCCGCAACCCGAGCAGCCATAGGCTGCCGAGATAGACGCCGGCGCCCAGCACGACCAGTACCGCCAGCCGCGCAACACGCACCCACGCGGAATCGAGGAGCCAGGAGCTTTCCGCGCCCATTGCCAGCCACAGTGCAGCGCTCATCAGCAACAGCGCGGCGGCAATCCTGGCAAGAAAACCGAGCCATCCGGGCTGGGGCTGGAAGATGCCGTGCTGGCGCAACTTGTAGAACAGCAGGCTGGCGTTGAGGCAGGCGCCCAGCGAGATGGCGAGCGCCAGCCCGGCGTGCCGGAGCTGCCAGATGAACGCGAGGTTCATGATCTGGGTCGCCACCAGCGTGATGACCGCGATCTTTACCGGCGTCCTGATGTTCTGGCGCGCATAGAAAGCCGGGGCCAGGACTTTTACCAGGATCAGGCCCAGCAAGCCGATGCTGTAGGCCGCCAACGCCTGCCGGGTCATCATTGCGTCCTCCCAGGTGAACGCGCCGTGATGAAACAGCGTCGAGATCAGCGGCACCGCCAGCAGCGCCAGCGCCGCCGCGCACGGAAGTGCAAGAACAAACGTCAGCCGCAGTCCCCAGTCGAGCAGCCGCGAATACTCTTCGGTGGTCTTGTCGGCAAAACTCTTGGTCAGGCTCGGCAGCAGGATGGTGCCCAACGCCACCCCCAGCAGTCCGGTCGGGAATTCCATCAGGCGGTCGGCGTAGTACAGCCATGACACGCTGCCGGTGACCAGGAATGAAGCGAAGATGGTGTTGATCAGCAGGCTGATTTGCCCGATGGACACGCCGAATACGGCCGGACCCATGAGTTTCAGGATCCGCCAGACGCCGGGATCCCTCAGCTCCAGCCTGAAGCGCGGCAGCATGCCGATCCTGGCTAGAAAGGGAAGCTGGAACGCGAGTTGAAGAACGCCGCCGGCGAAGACCGCCCAGGCCAGCGCCTTAACCGGCGGATCGAAGTATGGCGCGAGCCAGAGCGCGAAGACAATGAAGGCGACGTTGAGCAGCGTCGGAGTGAATGCCGGAACCGAGAACCTGCTCCAGGTATTCAGGATTCCACCGGCAAACGACGTGAGCGAAATGAAAAGAATGTAGGGAAATGTGATGCGCAGCAACTCGACGGTGACCTGAAATTTGTCCGGCGAAGCCGTGAAGCCGGGTGCAGTGATGTAGATGATCCATGGTGCCGCAACCACCCCTAGGACCGAGACGACGATCAGCGCCAGGGCCAGCAGTGTGGCGACGTGGTCCACCAGTGCGCGGGTCTCGTCCTGCGCGCGGCTATTGCGGTACTCGCCCAGTATGGGCACGAAGGCCTGCGAAAACGCACCCTCGGCGAATAAGCGCCGCAACAGGTTGGGAAGGCGAAACGCGACGAAGAAGGCGTCGGTATAGAGTCCCGCGCCGAAGGCGCGGGCTATGACTGCGTCGCGGACGAACCCGAGTATGCGCGACAGCAGCGTCATGCTGCTGACGGTGGCTAGCGCCTTGAGCAGGTTCATCGTCTATTCATGTCGGTTGGAAACTTCCGCCTGCGTCGGCATTGTAACCGAGAGGTCGTATCACGCCCGCCGTTGGGGTCGCCTCAACCAATCCCAAGGGCGCGTCTCGCGCGCGGAGACCGGGATCGCGGGTTGCCAACAGCCTGTCGAGCCAGTAACATAGCGCACTTTTTCGCGTGCCCCCCCGGTAAAGGAAGATCTAATGGCCAACATCGCTTCAGCCAAGAAACGTGCGCGTCAGGCGCAAAAACGCCGTGCCCATAATGCCGGTCAGCGTACCGAACTGCGTTCCGCCCTCAAGAACGTAAGGAAGGCGGTCGCCGCGGGCGACAAGAAAGCGGCCCAGGCGCAGTTTCAACAGGCGCAGGGCCGGATTGATTCGATCGCCGATAAGAGGATCGTGCACAAGAATACGGTTTCGCGGCAGAAGAGCCGGCTCGCCGCGGCGATCAAGGCGATGGCCTGACCCGCCAGGAACGCATGTGTTGAGCGGCGGTCACGCCAGGCCGGATGCGGGTGAAAACGCTTGCATCCACATACCGAATTGGATAAATATAGCGCCTGAAAACCCCAACATTTTCAACAACACACACGGCGGCTTTTTGCCGCCGTGTGCTTTTTCGGGGTGGGCAAAATCACCCGGGTGGCTAGGACCATGCAACACCTGATGAATACCTACGGCAGGCAGGCCATCGCGTTCTCGCGCGGCGAGGGTTCGTGGCTCTGGGACCTCGATGGCAAGCGCTATCTGGACTGCCTGTGCAGCATCGCCGTCTCGGGCATCGGACACGCGCATCCACGACTGACCGCGGCTATCCGGGAGCAGGCCGGGCGCCTGATCCATATCTCCAATCTCTACCGGATTCCCGAGCAGGAGCTACTCGCCTCCCGGCTGTGCGCGCTCGCGGGGATGGACAAGGTATTCTTCTGCAATTCCGGTTGCGAGGCCAACGAAGCGGCGATCAAGCTTGCGCGCCTTCATGGTCATAACAAGGGCATCGAGTCGCCTGCGATCATCGTTATGGAAAAGGCCTTCCATGGCCGCACCATCGCCACGCTTTCCGCCACCGGCAGCCGCAAGGTACAGGCCGGCTTCGAACCGCTGCTCAGCGGCTTCGTGCGCGTGCCCTACGACGACCTGCCCGCGCTCGACCAGGTGGCGGCGCTCAATCCCAACGTCGTCGCCGTGCTGGTGGAGCCGGTGCAAGGCGAAGGCGGGATCAACGTTCCTGCCGACGGTTATCTTGCGCACCTTCGCAACATCTGCGATTCGAAGGGCTGGCTGTTGATGCTCGACGAGGTGCAGAGCGGCATGGCGCGCACCGGAAAATGGTTCGCGTATCAGCACACCGGCATCAAGCCCGACGTCATCACGCTCGCCAAGGGATTGGCAAACGGCTTCCCGATCGGCGCATGCCTGGCGACCGGCGCGGCCGCCGATGTCTTCACACCGGGCAAGCACGGCTCGACCTTCGGCGGAAATCCTCTGGCCTGCGTAGCGGCGCTGGCCACCCTCGCCGTCATCGACGACGAGGGCCTCGCGGCGCGTGCTGCCAGGCTCGGTGACATCATCCGCGAAGGCATAGCCGCAAAGCTCGCGGGCGTGGCCGGCATCAGGGACATCCGCGGCAAGGGTCTGATGATCGGGATCGAGCTCGATCGTCCCTGCGGCGATCTGGTCGAGCGCGGTCTAGAGGCTGGCCTGCTGATCAACGTCACCGCCGACACCGTGGTTAGATTGCTGCCGCCACTGAACATGACGGACGCTGAAGTGCAGTTGATGATCGACCGCGTGAGCGGCATCATCAGGACGTTTCTCACCGCCAGCAAGGCCGAGGCCACCGTCACCCACTGACGGATCATTTCATGCCGACGCCGAAGCACTTTCTGCAGTTCAAGGACCTCGGGCGGGACGAGCTCGAATACCTGTTCGGGCATACGCGCTGGATCAAGGAGCAGTTCAAGGCCTACAAGCCGCACCACCCGCTATTCGATCGCACGCTGGTGATGATTTTCGAGAAACAGAGCACCCGCACCCGGCTGTCGTTCGAGGCCGGCATGCACCAGCTCGGCGGTGCGGCGATCTTCCTCAGCACGCGCGATTCGCAGCTCGGCCGCGGCGAACCGGTGGAAGACGCCGCCCAGGTGATTTCGCGCATGTGCGACATCGTGATGGTCCGTACCTTCGAGCAGGAGATCATCGAGCGCTTCGCCGCGCACTCTCGCGTACCGGTGATCAACGGGCTGACCAACGAATACCATCCCTGCCAGATCCTTGCGGATATCTATACCTTCATCGAGCGGCGCGGGCCGATCCGCGGCAAGACCGTCGCCTGGATCGGGGACTCGAACAACGTCTGCAACACCTGGCTGCAGGCTGCCGAGGTATTGGGGTTCAACGTACACGTTTCCACTCCGCCCGGTTACGAGGTCGAGCCGGAACGCGCGGGGCTCTACGGCACCGATCACTACGAGGAGTTCGACGACCCCATGGAAGCGGCACGCGGCGCCGACCTGGTCACCACCGACGTGTGGACCAGCATGGGCTTCGAGGCGGAGAACGAAGAGCGCAAGCGCGATTTCGAGGATTGGCGGGTGGACGCGGAAATGATGCGATGTGCCAGCCCCGATGCCTTGTTCATGCACTGCCTGCCCGCCCATCGCGGAGAGGAAGTCGCTGCCGAGGTGATCGACGGCCCGCAAAGCGTGGTGTGGGAGGAAGCCGAGAACCGCTTGCATACCCAGAAAGCGCTGATGGAATACCTGCTACTGGGTCGCATCGGGGAAAAATCGAAAGTGAAATAGGAGGCGAACATGATCGACAGAATCGTCATACTCCGGATTTTTCCGCTCCTTGCACTGCTGCTTTCCGCCTTTGGCGCGTTGGCGGGCGGCGACGAGGACGTCGCCTGGATCGCCGATAGCCGCGGCTGTAAAGTCGCCAATCCGTTCCCGCAGCCGGGCGAAACCATCGAATGGAGCGGTTTCTGCAAGAACGGCCTGGCCGACGGCAACGGCGTACTGGAATGGTTCGTCAACGGCGAACCCTTCGACCGCTACGAAGGCACGCTCCAGCAAGGCTGGGCCGAGGGCGAGGGAACGCTGATGCGTGAAGCTGGCCGATATGTCGGCGACTGGAAGCACAGCCTCCAGGACGGCAACGGCCGTTACGACGCGGCCGACGGCAGCTGGTACGAGGGCGAGTGGAAGGATGGCCAGCCGCACGGGCACGGACAGTACCAGACGCCGGACGGACATCTGTTCAGCGGCACCTGGGAGGACGGCGTGTACCAAGGTGATCTGGAAGACGATCCCAACAGGACTTGAGAAAGAATAGAAACACTGTGAAGAAAAAAGCGGCAAACAAGCCCATCAGAAAAGTGGTGCTCGCCTACTCCGGCGGGCTGGACACGTCGGTCATCCTGAAGTGGCTGCAGGACACCTACGGCTGCGAAGTCGTCACCTTCACCGCCGACATCGGCCAGGGCGAGGAGCTGGAGCCGGCGCGCCGCAAAGCCCGGAAGTTCGGCGTCAAGCAGATCTTCATCGAAGACCTGCGCGAAGAATTCGTTCGTGATTTCGTCTTCCCGATGTTCCGCGCCAATGCCGTGTACGAGGGTGAATACCTGCTCGGCACCTCGATCGCGCGCCCGCTGATCGCCAAACACCTGGTCGAGATCGCGCGCAAGACGGGCGCAGACGCAATCTCGCACGGCGCTACCGGCAAGGGCAACGACCAGGTGCGTTTCGAACTCGGCGCCTACGCGCTGATGCCGGATGTCAAAGTGATCGCTCCGTGGCGTGAATGGGACCTGCTGTCGCGGGACAAGCTGCTGGCGTATGCCGAGACGCATGGGATCCCGGTGGATTTCAAGAGGAGGAAAGGCGGCGGCGCACCGTATTCGATGGACGCCAACCTGCTGCACATTTCCTACGAGGGCGGGATTCTCGAGGACCCGGACTTCGAGCCCGAAGAGTCGATGTGGCGCATTACCGTCTCGCCCGAAAAGGCACCGAACCGGCCCGAATACGTGGAGCTGACCTACCGCAGGGGCGACATCGTCGCCGTGAACGGCAGCAAGATGAGGCCGGCGCAGGTGCTCGCCAGGCTCAACCAGCTCGGCGGCAAACACGGCATCGGCCGGCTCGACATCGTGGAAAACCGCTATGTGGGCATGAAGTCGCGCGGTTGCTACGAGACCCCCGGCGGCACCATCATGCTGAGGGCCCACCGCGCAATCGAATCGATCACCCTGGATCGGGAAGTGCTCGCGTTGAAGGACGACCTGATGCCCCGTTATGCGCGCATGATCTACAACGGCTACTGGTTCAGCCCGGAGCGCATGCTGCTGCAATCGCTGATCGATAACTCGCAACAGGCGGTGAACGGCACGGTGCGGCTCAAGCTATACAAGGGCACGGTGTTGGTCGTCGGGCGCGCTTCGAAGGCGGATTCGCTGTTCGACTCGAGGATCGCCACTTTCGATGACGACAAGGGCGCCTATAATCAGGCCGATGCGGCCGGCTTTATCCGGCTCAACGCGCTGCGCCTGCGCATCGGAGCCAGGCGCAGAAACAGGAAATAGCGGCTGGCGGGCTACCGCGGGACGCCGTTCGGCGGGAGGCCGAAGCAACACCAAGCCGGGAGGGAAACATCATGCCCAGTTTCGACATCATTTCCGAGGTCAATCAGGTCGAGCTGAAGAACGCCATCGACCAGGCCAACAAGGAAATTACCAATCGCTACGACTTCAAGGGCTCCGACGCGCGCGTCGAACTTGCCGAAAAGACGCTGACCGTGTTTGCCGACGACGAATTCAAGATCGCGCAGGTCTATGACGTGCTGATCGGCAAGATGGCCAAGCGCAACGTGGACGTACGCGCGCTGGAACGCGCCAAGTCCGAGCGAATCGGCGGCGACAAGATGAAGCAGGCGATCACCGTCAAGGTCGGCGTGGATCAGGAACTCGGCAAAAAGATCCAGAAGATGGTCAAGGACAGCAAGCTCAAGGTGCAGGCCAGCATACAGGGAGACGTGGTGCGCATCTCCGGCGCCAAGCGAGACGATCTTCAGCAGGTGATCACGATGATGAAGAGGAACGTCACGGATTATCCGCTGCAGTTCGCCAATTTCCGCGATTGAATAAGCCGTTCGACCGCTGATCGACCAGGGATGATGCCGTGATCGTCAAACAGATTTGGACCGCCAACACCTACCGCAATTTCAACTACCTCGTCGCCTGTGGCGACACCGGCGAGGCCCTTGCCATCGACCCCTTGGATTACGAGAAATGTTTAAAGGCCGCCAGAGACGAGGGCTGGAGTATTACCCAAATCTTGAACACTCACGAACACCGCGACCATACGGGCGGGAACGAGCCTATGGTCCGGGAAACCGGAGCCAGGATCCTGGCGCACAAGAATGCCAGAGACAAGATCGCCGATATGGCCCGTGGCTTGGGCGCGGGGGATGTCGTCAAAGTGGGCAAGACCGTGGAGCTCGAGGTGCTGGACACGCCAGGCCACACCATGAGTCACGTGTGCTT
>CAZYTR010000149.1:0-1743 GCA_964650365.1 uncultured Alcaligenaceae bacterium
CGGCCCAGGAGGGCTTCGACGTGTGGCCGGAGGTCGCGGTTCCGGAAGCCCTGCGGCAGATGCGTGAAGCCGGTGATCGCCTGACAGAGCGCCATCACGCGCGGATCGCCGAAGCGCAGGGCTGACGTCCGTTGACCCGCCTCGACGGTCGGCTGCTGGAGCCGGTCGAGCGCCTCCTGCGTCAGCACGCAGCGGTGACTGACGCGCTCGACCTCCAGGAGCTTGCGATTGACTTGGTTTCCCAGGTCGCGCAAATGCGAGAGGTTGGACACGGCCTTGTTGACGTAAAAATCGTTCGGGTTGTTGATGGTGGTCTCGGTGCGTAAGGCGCGCTGTTCTTTGAAGTACTGCTTGACGTGTGACGACTTGTACTCGATGTGCAGACTCGGCTCGACGCCATCGGTGATCACCCGCGTGCGATACCCCCACGCGGGAGGCGGTGTCGTCCGCGTGATCCGATGCGGAAACAGCAGGCCGACGCGGTCGGGTCGTCCGAGATCCAGATTCTCGCGAATCACGGCTTCGAAAAAATGGCGACCCTGGACGGGGCGCGCGAAGACCTGCGTCAGACTGACTTCGACTTGTTGGAGGGCGAGCCGATGCGTGTAGCCAGCGGCGCGGTCCGCCGCGCTCAGGGGCGACGGCAATCGCGTGACCCAGCGATCGAAGAACGCTTGTACATCCGACGGGCCAAGCTGATCGCAGATCGTCTGCAGGTGCGCCGGGTCGGCACACGCGAGAAATCCATTGTCGAGACTCTCAAAGGCTACCTCGGCGCGGCGGAGTTGCTGTTTGACCCACTCGTGGCCGTTCAGACAGAGCTTGATCGGGTATGGCAGATAGGTCCCGAGCTTGAGAAACGCCGGGCCCCATTCGCGATCCTGGACGTAGAAGTAGTAATGATTGACCGCGACCGACTGCCGCGAGAAGTCGAAGGTGACGCCGCCCTGCGGGCCGGATCGCTTCTGCGCCTTGAACGCCCGCATCTTCTCTTGCGCGACGCCGATCACGACCACACCCTCCGCCATCGGCCGACGCGCGCGGTGGTCGGCGACCACGTCATCTTTCCGTTGCCCCCGTTCGAACGCGATCAGCGGCACGTCCTGCGTCAGCGCGTACGTCTTGATGGCCGCGATCAACCGATCGTGGATGGGCGTGAATAATGCCGGTGAGGGAATCGGGTACCCCAAGTGATCCCGGAGGAAGTAGCACAGCCCGCCCGAGGTCTGCAGCTTCGGCATGTAGGCGTGCAAGTAGAGTCGGTCCAGACAGCGAATGGACAGGGTCACGTGGTCGCGAATAAGCTCGTGCACGTTGGGCATCGGCGCCTCCTTTTGGCGAAGAAGTCGCCCGATGCTACTCCACACGGAGTGCGCCGATGTCACGGATGTCGGCGCCAACGCCTTTATTACCAGTGAAGCTGCGCCTCAAACCGGCACCGGCGATCTTCACTCGACGGTTTGAGGCGCAGCTTCACTGGCAGCCCGTGGTGCAAGTCTGGCTGCATTCGGCCGGCGCTGCATCCCGCCTGGCTGCGTTGCTCGGCGCTCAAATATTCCCGATATTCTCGCGACTCGCGCCTTGCCAGGCGGGCGCATCGCCGCCCTCGGTGCGACGCCGGACTTGCATCACGGGCTGCTGGGCTACAGGCTCACCGAAGCTGCACTTTCACCATCCGGGAGGGTGGGCGGTAAACGGGAATCCATACAGTTGGACGGTCGGCCGTCTTGTCTACCGTCAGAT
>CAZYTR010000150.1:0-10485 GCA_964650365.1 uncultured Alcaligenaceae bacterium
GCCGAGTTGGCGATCCAGGCCAGCATGGGGATCATCGCAATCTGCCCCAGTGGCGATTCCAGCGCAGTGTCGATCAGCGCGATGAAGCGCGCATCCACCACACCGTTGGTATGTGCCGCGGTCCACTCATGCACCCCGTAATACATGCCGATGTCGGGCAGCGATAGTATCGTTCCGATGATCGTCAGCACGCCGACGACGTAGACGATCGAGTGCTCGGCCATGAAGCGGCGGAGGATAAACAGGCTGAACAGCGTCAGCGTCGCGCTGATCAATCCCAACGTGGCCAGGAACTGCTGGTCGAAACCCAGTGCGTCGATCGCCCACCAGGTCGAGCCGGCGCCCGAACCCGGTGTGGCGCGGAATGCGAACACGACGATGGCCGTGCCGACCAGGAAATTTCGCGCCTCGGGCCCCAGTTCGCGCGTCAGCCGCCACATCAAAAAAATGACGATGGCCAGGGAAGCGCAAAACACGATTTCCTGCCCGGCCGGGATCTGCCCCAGTCCGACGCTCAGCGAAACCAGAGTGAACGCGAGTCCGCCGCCCAGTATCCACCAGTTCACCGGGGGCGGATCAAAATGCCTGTCGAGGATCGCCTCGGATTCCGCGCGCGTATGCCCTTCGGTGGCGAGCCGTGCCAGGTGGCGCCGTCGCAGCCACGATGCCAGCGCCACGCCCAGCACTGAGATCACCGGGATGATCAGCGCAAGCTGGTAGATGGAAAGATACGCGGCGGCCTTCTGCGCTTCCGGTAGCGCGCCGACGCCCTGCAGCAGAAAAATGTTCAGGACGGACACGGCCACACTGCCGCCGATGATCGCGACGCGCCCGAGCGTCTGCATGGTCGTGTGCATTCTTTTGAGTTCGGCAGCACCGATTTGCTGGCCGTCGTCATCGAAGCGCGGCACCGCTTCGACGGTCATGGCGTCGGCCACGACGTCCTGTACCACGTACCCGATCGGTGCCAGCAGTGCCGCCAGCACGAACCAGGTTTCGACCGGCGCAACCACCCGCATCGCATCGGTGTGGCCCAGCAGACCGATCATGATCAGGACGCTGAGCGTGATCAGCCCCGCGCCGAGGTACACCAGCAGGCTCTTCCACCGCCAGACCAGGTCCACCAGATGCCCGAGCGGCATTTTCAGCGCCCATGGCAGCATCATCCAGAAACCGAGCGCGGCGAGGAACTCGGCGGACAACCCAAGATGTTCCTTGACGTAGAAAGTGCCGACGATGCCGGTAATCCCGGAGATGCCGGCAGCGGCGTAAACCATCAGCGGCGGCATAAAGGAAAGCCGCATCTCGCGTCCGAGCGCAAAGATGTTGCGGTCTATCCAGCCCAGTACCGCGGTGGAAAAACCCGCTACTGTGGTGGCAGCCATGCTGTGGATGATCGCCAATTGACCAGGCCGGCTTGTCTTTTCCCCAGCAATGTTCGTGTCGAATAGGTTTGCGTCTTCTTGTTCCTTCGTTATCTTTGCGGCCTTTGCGTACCCCTCAAGGGGGTATTGAAAAGAATCATTGCGTCGGGATTTTTGGATTTCGAGCTCCGCGACGCGCTTCTTCAACTATCGCATCGAACAGTTTCTGCTGGAGCGGATCGCTGGCCGCGCTGAGTTCGGGATGCCACTGCACCGCGATCAGCCAGGGGTGGCCTGGCATCTCGATCGCCTCGATGGTGCCGTCGGGCGCGTACGCCACGGGCTCGAAGCCGGCGGCCGCGCCGCGCAGCGCCTGGTGATGCCAGGAGGCGACATCGAATTCTTCGCGCCCGAGCAGCCGTCCCAATCGCGATTGGGGTTTGAGCCTTACGCGGTGCGGGATCGGCTCGCGTGGCGGGGCACGATGCAGCACAGCTTCGCCAACTTCATCGGGGATGTGCTCGATCAACTGCCCACCCTGAGCCACATTCAGGATCTGTGCGCCGCGGCAGATGCCGAGGGTCGGCATGCCGGAGGCGATGATGCGGCGGGCAAGTTCCAGTTCGAGCGCATCGCGTTCCTGATCGATGGCATAGTTGGTCTCATGGCGCTTGCCGTTGTAACGGCCCGGATCGATGTCCCCGCCACCGGTCAGAATCAGCGCGTCGATCACCTGCAGGATCGCTTCGCATCGCGATTCGCCCGGCGCGATCAGCACCGGCACGCCGCCGGCGCGGCGCACTGCATCGAGGTATTCCGCGGGCAGGGTGTAACGGTTGTCGGCACTGCGTCCGTACGTGGTCATTCCAATGAGAGGATGGTGTCGTCGGGGCATCCGGGGGATCGTCGTGTGGTTAGAGTACGTGCCATTCTAAACCGGCGTCCGCCCCCGTTGCCTGAACTCCGCTTATCGACCATACTGGGCGCCGACAACACGGGAACAAGGTACCACCCCGTTGTCATGTGCCGCGGCGAAGCACCGCTCCAGCATGGGGCGGCAAGCGCAAATACAGCCGTGACAGACGGCCCCCGACCCACCCACCAATCATGAAGGAGGGATGACGATGGCGCACCAGGACAAGTACGAAAAAACCAAGGAGCATCAAGACGACCTGAAGACCCTGCACGGTATGGGCTACGCGCAGGAGTTGTCCAGGCGCATGGGCAGCTTCCAGAATTTCGCGATTTCCTTCTCGATCATCTGCATCCTGGCCGGCGGGATCACCGCTTTCCCGCTTTCACTCAGCGCCGCCGGTGGCGCGTCGGTCGGCTACGGCTGGCCGCTCGCCTGCGCGTTCGCTCTGGTGGTGGCGGCAGCGCTGGGCCAGATCGCATCCGCGTATCCGACCGCGGGGGGCATTTACCACTGGGCTTCGCTGTTTGGTGGCCGGGGCTATGGCTGGGCGTCGGCCTGGTTCAACCTGCTTGGCCTGATGTTCGTGGTGTCGTCCGTCAATTTTGGCGTGTTCCTGCTGTTCCGCGATCTTTTCCTCGGCAACGTGCTCGGCATGGACGTTACGGCGTGGACCCCGAAGGAATTCATGGACCAGGGCTGGTGGACGCAGACACTGTTCATCGCCGGCGTCACCGCGACGCAGGCAATGCTCAACCACTTCGGCATTCGCGCTACCACCATCCTGACCGACTTCAGCGGTTATCTGATTTTCGTGTTCGCGGTGCTGTTGACGCTGGGGTTGCTGGCTTACGCGCCTTCGATCGATATGTCGCGCCTGTTCACCTTCAGCAATTTTTCGGGTGAAGCCGGCGGCAGCGTGTGGCCGACCGCGGTCCAGTCGGTGGGCTTCATCTTCCTGCTTGGCTTGCTGCAAGGTGTGTACACGGTGACCGGTTTCGATGCTTCCGCCCACACCGCGGAGGAAACGCGCAGCGCTTCCCGAGCGGCGCCGCGCGGCATGATCCACTCGGTGTTCTGGTCCTTCCTGTTCGGCTACATCATGATCTGCGCTTTCATCCTCGCGCTTCCCAGCGTCGAAGAAGGCGCCAAGCAGGGATGGAACGCCTTCCCATGGCTGATGAGCCAGTCGCCGATGCCAAAGATCTTCAAGGACATCCTGATCATCGGCATCGTACTCGCCAATTACCTGTGCGCGCTCGCCGGGCTCACGTCAACGTCCCGCATGATGTATGCCTTCGCGCGCGACGGCGGGCTGCCCTTCTCCAGTGCGCTGCGCCAAGTGAGCCGCAAGTACCGCACCCCGGTCAACGCGATCTGGTGGGGCGGCGTCCTGTCGATCGTCGCCACTCTTTACGGCGATGCGTTCGTGGTGCTCTCGACCGGCTGCGCGGTGTTCCTCTACCTCTCCTACCTGATGCCGGTGGCGGCAGGACTGCGGGCGGAAATGAAAGGAACCTGGACTACGAAGGGCCCCTTCCATCTGGGAGCCGCCTCGAAGATCGTCGCGGTGCTGGCCATCATCGGCTGCGCGCTGCTGATATTCGTTGGCGTGCAGCCACCCAATGAGAAGGTCGGTTATCTCATCGTCGCGATGCTGATCGTCATGGCGATCGTCTGGGTCGCTTTCGAAGGGCGGCGCTTCAAGGGCCCGCCGATCGGCGATATGATCGCGAGGCGGCAGGCGGAGATCCAGGCTGCTGAAAAAGCGGTCGGTGAAACGGCCTGACGTTTCGTCGCGCCGGCTTATGGTGAAGAAGGGTGAGGCCCCGAAAAGGCCTCACCCTTTTGTCTTTTTGCCATGACGTTTTGTGGTCTCCAAAGGCGCATTGCCTATAAGCAGTGAATCTGCCCGCGGATGAGTGAACAGGTCCATGACGTTGCGGTTGTCGGCGGTGGCGTAGTCGGTTGCGCGGTTCTGCGCCAACTGGCATTGGGCGGGCTCACTTGCGTGATGCTGGAAAAGGGTGCGGACATCCTGTCCGGCGCCAGCAAGGGTAACAGCGCGTTGTTACATACCGGGTTTGACGCGCCAAGCGGCAGCCTGGAACTGTCCTGCATGCAGGACGGATACCGGGAATACCTCACAATCCGCGAGCGCCTGAATCTGCCGCTGGTGGAAACCGGTGCCGTGGTGGTTGCGTGGAACGATGACGAGCTGGCGAAGCTTCCGGCCATCGTGGCGCAAGCGCACGTAAACGGGCTCGCCGATGTTCGCAGCATTGAACCTGCCGAACTTTACGTACGCGAGCCCCATCTCGCGCCGGGTGCCCTCGGTGCGGTACTTGTCCCGGGCGAGCATGTCATCGACGCCTGGTCGGCGCCGCTTGCCTACGTGCTGCAGGCGATGGCACACGGCGCCGCTGTTCGCCGCGATGCACAGGTTACCGGCGGGAAGCGCAGCGGGGATCGCTGGGTGCTCGATACTTCGAGCGGCAAGATTGCTGCACGGGTCGTCGTGAATGCCGCCGGGCTCTACGGTGACCGCATCGAGTCGATCGCTCGCGAGTCGCCGTTCTCGATCCGTCCGCGCAAAGGGCAGTTCGCCGTGTTCGACAAGACCTCCTACGCGCTGGTCAGGTCGATCGTGCTGCCGGTCCCGACGGAACGCACCAAGGGTGTGCTGGTGTCGCGCACCGCGTTCGGCAATCTCATAGTCGGGCCCACGGCGGAGGAGGTCGAAGAGCGGGAATCGGCAACTGTGGATTACGACGCACTCGAGCGGCTGGCGCACAAGGCGCGTGCGCTGGTCCCTGCGCTTGCGCAGCATGCCGTCACTGCCGTCTATGCGGGGCTGCGGCCCGCGACGCAGTTCAAGGAATATCAGATCGAGGCTTTGCCCGATCGGGGCTGGATCACCGTTGGCGGCATCCGCTCGACGGGCCTTACCGGCGCGCTTGGCATCGCGCTGCATGTCGCCGGCCTGTACGCCCGTCACTTCGGACGGCTCGAAGGCAACCCGGAGCCGATCTGGAGTCCGGTGCCCAACCTGTGCGAGGAGCGCACGCGCCGCTATCAGGAACCGAACGCCGGCGAGATCGTCTGCCACTGCGAACTGGTGACTCGCATCGAGATCGAAGCGGCGCTGTCTGGCCCACTGCCCGCCGGCGATCTCGGGGGGTTGAAGCGGCGCACGCGCTGCATGATGGGCCGCTGCCAGGGCTTCTACTGCAGCGGACGGGTGCTGGAACTTGCTGCCGGCAGATTCACCGAGCCGCGCCTCGACCGGGCCAGCGCATGATCGCGTCGGGTCGAGATTTGGCGAGCGAAAATATGGCGCGCGAAGATGCGGCGAGCCATGACGTGCTGGGCCATGATGTATTGATAATTGGCGGCGGTCCCGCGGGTCTGGCCGCTGCCGCCGAGCTCAAGCGCCTTGGCATCGGCGACGTCGTGGTCATCGAGCGCGAGCAGCACGCCGGCGGCGTGCCGCGCCATTGTGACCACCTCGGTTTCGGCTGGAGCGAGTTCCGGCGCGTGCTTGCGGGCCCGGCGTATGCACGCCGGCTGGTCGCTGCCGCGGACGGCGTCGATCTGCGCACCGGTACCACTGCGTTGAGTCTCGAATCGCCGCATTTGGGAAAACCGGCACGGGTTCGGGTGCTGACCCCCAACGGGATCATGGTGCTGGAAGCTCGGCGCGTCCTGCTCGCGCTCGGCACACGCGAAACCCCGCGCGCGGCGCGGCTGGTGTCAGGCACGCGACCATGGGGCGTTTTTACCACCGGCGCGCTGCAGCAGCTGGTTTATCTTGCCGGCCTCAAGCCCTGTACGCGCGCGGTGATCGTGGGGACCGAACTGGTGTCGTTTTCCAACCTGCTGACCATGCGCCACGCCGGCATCCGGCCGCTGGCGATGTTGGAGGAGTCGGCGCAGATTGTGGCCCCGCGTGCCGGCGCATGGATCGCGCGCGCGGTATTCGGAACGCGAATCCTTACGCGCACCCGGGTGATCGCGGTGCGTGGCGAAACGCGTGTCAGCAGCGTGGAGGTCGACCGCGACGGCACCCGCGAGACCATCGACTGCGACGGTGTTGTGTTCAGCGGACGCTTCGTTCCGGAAACCGCCATCGTCAAGACCAGCCATCTCCTCCTCGATCCTTCAACCGGCGGACCGGTCGTCGATCAATTTGGGCGCTGCTCGGATCCGGCGTACTTTGCTGCGGGCAATGTGCTGCGCCCGGTCGAGGCGTCGTGGACCGTGTGGCGCGAAGGACGCGATGTCGCACGGGCCATCGCGGCCAGTCTGCGCGGACATCTGTCGACCGCAACGCATCACGCGGCACTCGAGACGCAAGGCGCGGTGCGTTACGTCTGCCCGCAGCGCATCGCGTTTCCCGCGCCGATTCAAGCGTCGCTGCCAATCAACATCCGCGTCAGCCGCCCGACGCGCGGCCGGTTGCGTGTGTTGGACGGACAGCGCGAAGTGTGGGGCGAAGACCGCAGACTGCTCCCGGAACGCCGCGTGATCCTGCATTTTCCCGCGCATGTGGTCGAACATGTCGAGCGGCTTGCCATCGGGATCGACGAAACCGTGCGCCGCGGTACGCGCCCAATCAGGCCTCCCAAGGGTTAATCACCTTGATGCCGCAGCCTTCGTAGTCCGACACGTTGCGGGTTGCAATCGCCGCACCCGCTGAGCGCGAGATTGCCGCGATCTGCGCGTCGAATTGGGAGATTGGTCGCCCGGCACGGCGGCGTTCTACTGCGATACTTGCATAGATGAGCGCGGACTGGCTGCCGAAAGGCAGTACCCGGCCATCGAAATCCTCGTTGAACACGGATTCGGCAGCCGCCTGCAGATTGTTGCGGCGGAGGCCCCGCGGCAACAGCAGAATGCCGTGAAGGATTTCGGCTTGCGCGATGCTCGTCGTGTAGAGGCTGGTAGCAGGTTGGACCGCCACCCAGCGCACGACGCGCTCACTGGGGACCGGCCGCATCAACTCCGAAAGAACGTTAGTATCGAGAACGATCATGCGACCCCGGCGTGCTCCCCTACTTGCCCGGTTTGGGCGGTTCGCGCATCGGCTCGCGGACGGGCAGACGAAGTTCCGCGCCGCCTAAAGGCTGGAAGCGCTGCCGTATGGCGTCGGCGAGATTGCGCGGCGTGGCCGTCTCCTTGGCGAGGGCCGCGCGCAGGATATTGCGCGCTTCTTCCTCCATGGAGCGCTTGCGGTGAGCTGCGCGTACGCGCAAGCGCGCTTTCGTCTGTTCATCGAGGTTGCGTATGGTGATGCTGGCCATGGAATACACCCTTATTGCAATCAATGATCGCATTGTAATCAATGCTGGCAATCGAAGTAAATAGAAAAAGCGCCAAGGACAAAGTAATACACTTCCCCTTTGCAATGACCGTTACGCGGCCGACGAAAATGGATCCGTGTCTCTTGAAAGCCTGAGTCCATGCATCTGGTACATCTTCCTCCCGACGGCACTTCGCTGTGTGTTGATGCCCTGGCGTCTTGCCACTCGTCACTCGTCACTCGTCACTGATTCATGCCTGCGTTCGTCGTCGGCATCGACCAGGGCACGACCGCCACCAAAGCGTACCGGCTGCGCGCTGACGGCGACTTTCAGCAGCTTTGTTCGATCGAGCACCGCCAGATCTATCCGCAGCCCGGCTGGGTCGAGCACGATGCGCGCGAGCTGCTGGCCAGCGTCGAGCGCTGCCTCGAAAGTGCCGGCGTCGCCGCTGGCGCGGGTCTGGATAACCAGGGCGAGACCGTCATCGCCTGGGATGCCGACAGCGGCGAGCCGGTCCATAACGCCATCGTCTGGCAGGACAACCGCACCCAGGATGTCACCGACCGGCTCAAATCCGAGGGCGCGGAAAAGATCACGCTCGAACGCGCCGGCCTTCCGCTCGACCCGTATTTCTCGGCATCGAAGTTGCGCTGGATTCTCGACCACATTCCCGGCGCGGCGGCGCTCGCGAAACGCGGCAAGCTACGCCTCGGCACCAGCGACGCGTTCTTTCTCGACCGCCTGTGCGGCCGCTATGCCACCGATATCGTCACCGCGTCGCGCACCAGCCTGATGAATCTCGCCACCGGCGAATGGGATCCGGAGTTGTGCCGCTTGTTCGGCGTGCCCATGCATTTGCTGCCGCCGATCCGGCCCAGCGTCGGAGAATTCGGCGTCGCCAGGCGCGTGAACGTCCCGATCGTCGCCGGTATCGTCGATCAACAGGCCGCGCTGTTTGGGCATGGCTGCCACACGGCCGGGCAGGCAAAGATTACTTTCGGCACCGGCGCGTTCGCGCTCGCCGTGACCGGGAGTCAGCCGGTCAGCGTGCCCGATTCCGGCCTGCTGCCCACGGTCGCCTGGCGCCTTGGAGCGCAGACGATCTACGCCGTCGACGGCGGCGTGTACAACGCGGGCTCGGCACTCGATTGGGCGCGACGCCTGGGCCTGTTCTCGAAGTTCACCGAGATCGAGGAATTCGAGGCGCCGAGCGCAATCGATCGCGGTATCGTTTTCGTCCCCGCGCTGTCCGGGCTCGCCTGTCCCTATTGGGACCGTACCGCCGCGGGCATGTGGCTGGGCATGGGCCTGGACACTTCGTCCAGGGATCTGGTGCAGGCCGTGTTCGAAGGCGTGGCGCTGCGCAGTGCGCAGGCGATTGCGGCGATGCACGCGCGGCTGCCGCTCGCGTCCAGCGTCTCGATCGACGGTGGGCTCTCGCGCAATCCCTACTTCGGCCGGTTCCTCGCCAACGCCCTGAACCGCACCGTGGTCATCCCTGCCACATCCGATCTGACCGGTCTGGGCATCTCGCAACTCGCATATCTCGGCGCGGGCTTGAGCAGCAACGGCTCGGTCCCGCCGGTGGCTGCACCCGAGCGCACCATCGCGCCACGTGCGCCTCTCGCGGACGATCTGCACGCCCGGTTTGCGGACGCCGTGGAACGCGCACGTGGATGGCGCACGGCTTGAAGTATCCTTATGCCTTCGACGGCGCTGGCTACAGATCTTTGACCCATGGCGACTGATCGCGAACCTCTCGACCGTATCTTTCAGCTACCTTGTTGGTCGGGCAAGGTCGATCCGTCACCTCTGTTGGGCGGGATCACCAACAAGAACTATCTGGTCGCCGACGGCGGGCAGAAGTTCGTTGTGCGGCTGGGTGAGGACATTCCTATCCACGGCGTGATGCGCTTCAACGAGTTGGCCGCCAGCCGCGCAGCGTTCGCCGCCGGCATCTCGCCCGAGGTCATCTACGCCGAACCCGGTGTGCTGGTGCTGCGCTACATCGAAGGGCGCGCGCTGTCCCCCGAATCGGTGCGCGACGCCGGACTGCTTCCGCGCGTGGTGGATCTGGTCAAGCGCTGCCATGAACAAGTGCCCCGCTGTCTGCGCGGGCCGGCACTGATGTTCTGGGTGTTCCAGGTCATTCGCGGCTACGCCACCGAGCTTCAGGCGTGCGCGAGCCCGCATGCCGGGTTGCTCCCACAGCTCATCGAGCGCGCCGAGCGGCTCGAGCGAGAAGTCGTACCGGTGTCCATCGTGTTCGGCCACAACGATCTGCTCGCGGCCAACTTCATCGACGATGGCAAGCGGCTGTGGTTGATCGATTGGGACTACGGCGGATTCAACAGTCCGCTGTTCGATCTCGGCGGGCTGGTTTCAAACAGCGAGCTCGGCGCAGATCAAGCCCGGTATGTGCTGGCGCACTACTTTGGCAAGGTAGACCCCGGACTTGAGCGGAGATTTGCGGCGATGAAATGTGCTTCGCTGCTTCGCGAGAGCATGTGGAGCATGGTGTCCGAGACCTACTCGACAATCCAGTTCGACTACAAGGCTTACACCAGCGACTACCTCGCGCGCTTCGGACGCGCTTACGACGAGTTCACGAGGGGTGCGCGATGAGCACGGCGCCCGCTGCCGCGCAGGTCGTCATCATTGGTGGCGGCGTTATCGGTTGCAGTACCGCTTACCATCTGGCGCGTGCGGGTTTCAAGGACATCGTGCTGCTGGAGCGCGCAAAGCTCACCAGTGGCTCGACGTGGCATGCCGCGGGCCTGGTCGGGCAACTGCGCACGTCCGCGAACGTGACGCAGCTTCTCAAGTACAGCGTCGAGCTTTACGACAAGCTCGAGAAGGAAACCGGCCAGGCGACCGGCTGGAAGCGCAACGGAGGCTTGCGCCT
>CAZYTR010000151.1:0-2715 GCA_964650365.1 uncultured Alcaligenaceae bacterium
CTTCGTATAGCCCCAGCTAAGGGCCTCATCGTCGGTCGCGCCCTGCATCATCTGACCCATCGCGGAGCCCGCGAAAGCGGTCAGCAGCACGCCCGTAAACATGGACAGTTTCATTTTGATTTCTCCTCCTAGGTGTCGATCAACAAGTGCCAGACTGCGGCACGTTCCTTTTTTTCATTCTCTGCCTGGCTGGGCGCGAATCCATTGCGGGTTCACGCCTTGCAGACAGAAGCTACGATGGCATAAAGCGGCCCTGTCGCGCAAGACGAAACACGAATACCACCTTAGAGTTTTTTGAGATTGAGTACCACGACGGCAATGGTGCGATGCGCAAAAAGGGATTCACCAGTTCGACGGACCTTGCGGCGCATGCGGCGGCGGTCTATGGTAGAAAGGCATTCCGCTTGAACAAAAGGCAGGTTCCGTGATCTCGAAAAAACAGGTCGATTCCTTTCACCGCGACGGGTATCTCGTCGTCGAAGATGTACTGGATGCTGCGGTTTTGGGAAAAATCCGGTCAGTCATCGCCGGACTTGTGGCCAAGGCAGCCGGCGTTACCGCACACAACGACGTCTACGACTTGGAACCGACGCACACACCCGAGAATCCTCGTGTGCGGCGCATCAAAACGCCGCACAAGGTGGACCCGCTGTTCTGGGACGTAGTCAGGCACCCGAACATGCTCGCTGTGGTGAAGGCACTGCTCGGGCCGAACGTACGACTGCATGGTTCTAAGCTCAACGTCAAGGCGCCCAAGTATGGTTCGCCGGTGGAGTGGCATCAGGACTGGGCGTTCTATCCGCATACCAATGACGACATTCTTGCCATCGGCGTCATGCTTGACGACGTCGAAATGGATAATGGCCCGCTGCTGGTGATGCCCGGCACGCATCGGGTGAACAAGGTCTGGGATCATCATCTGGACGGGCGCTTCGTTGGTGCGATGGATCCGACCATGACCCCGGATCTCGATTATTCGAAGGCGGTCGCCTGCACCGGCAAGGCCGGCTCCTGCTCTTTTCATCACGTTCGCCTGGTCCACGGTTCGGCGCAGAACACTTCGGAGCGGCCGCGCCAGTTGCTGCTGTACGAATGCGCGGCAGCGGATGCCTGGCCGCTGGTGAATTTCAAGGATCTCGACGAACTCAACAGCCGCATGTTGTGCGGCGAGCCGACCCTCGAGCCGCGGGTGGAGAAAGTGCCGGTGCGCATGCCGTTTCCACCGGCGCTGGCACAGGGTTCGATTTACGAGAACCAGTCTGTACTGCGCAATCGGTTCTTCGAGGTCAAGTCAGCGACCTGAACGATCATAAGCGCTCATATTAAGCGCTCAACGCAGAGGGCGCAGAGGGCGCAGAGGAAAAACAAGAACGAGGAAAAGCGACTTGGGGATAAAAAGCGAGCTAACTGTTCGCGAACCTGTGCCGCCAACTTTCGCTGCGATGGATCATCAGCCAACGAAAGGTTTTCACCCGAAATTATTGTCTTGCTCTCGCCTTTCCTCCGTGTCCTCTGCGTCCTCTGCGTTGAGTGCTTAGAATAAAAGATAAACCAGAAGGATTCATCATGGACGTACGCGCAGCAGTTGCGCATAAGGCGGGCGCGCCGCTTGCCATCGAAACGGTGCAGCTGGAGGGCCCGAAGGCCGGGGAAGTGCTGGTCGAGATCAAGGCCACCGGAATCTGCCATACCGACGAATACACGCTGTCCGGCGCCGACCCGGAAGGGCTGTTTCCGTCCATCCTCGGGCATGAAGGCGCGGGCGTGGTCGTCGATGTCGGGCCGGGCGTGAAGAGCCTGAAGAAGGGCGACCATGTCATTCCGCTTTACGTCCCCGAGTGCCGCGAGTGCGAGTATTGCGTGTCGCAGAAGACCAACCTTTGCCAGTCCATCCGCGTCACCCAGGGCCAGGGCCTGATGCCCGACGGAACCAGCCGCTTCTCGCTGGGCGGGAAGAAATTGCACCACTATATGGGCACCTCGACGTTTTCCAATTACACCGTGGTGCCGGAAATCGCACTGGCGAGAATCCGCTCGGATGCGCCGTTCGACAAGGTCTGCTATATCGGCTGCGGCGTCACCACCGGAATCGGTGCGGTGATCAACACCGCGAAAGTCGAACCGGGCGCCAACGTGGTGGTGTTCGGCCTCGGCGGCATCGGGCTCAACGTCGTACAGGGCGCGCGCATGGCCGGGGCCAACATGATCGTCGGCGTAGATCTGAATGCAAAGCGGCGCTCGCTCGCCGAGAAATACGGCATGACGCACTTCGTCAATCCGAAAGAGATGGCGGAGAACGAGCTGGTGCCCTACCTCGTTAATCTCACGAAGGGCGGGGCGGATTACAGCTTCGAATGCATCGGCAACGTCAAAGTCATGCGCCAGGCGCTGGAGTGCTGCCACAAGGGTTGGGGTGTGTCAGTCATAATCGGCGTCGCGCCGGCGGGCGCGGAAATCGCGACCCGGCCGTTCCAATTGGTGACCGGCCGCGTCTGGAAAGGCACTGCCTTCGGCGGCGCACGCGGCCGCACCGACGTGCCGAGGATCGTGGACTGGTACATGGATGGCAAGATCAACATCGACGACCTCATCACCCACAAACTCAAATTCGAAGACATCAACAAGGGTTTCGACCTGATGCATGCCGGCGAGTCCATCCGCTCCGTCGTTGTTTACTAAAGCGACTCTCAACGCGGAGGACGCAAAGGATTCTTT
>CAZYTR010000152.1:0-14104 GCA_964650365.1 uncultured Alcaligenaceae bacterium
GACCCCACCGTGTTCGTGACGCGCCCGCTGAGCCTCACGCTGCTGGTAGTCGCAGCAGCGCTGCTGGTGATCGTGGTGGTGCCGGCGGTGCGCAGGAAGCGCGAAGAAGCCTTCCAGGAATAGGACGTGGCAGAGTTCTGCCGGGATCCTCCCTACCCTTCGCGACGCCCCTGGCTGCGCGCGGTGTTATTTGTGCTCGGCGCATGCGTGGCGAACGCAGCGCTATCGCAGGATTATCCCAGCCGGCCGATCCGCATCATCGTGCCGTTTTCCGCGGGCGGCACCGCCGATTTGCTGGCGCGCCAGATCGGCCAGATCTTGAGCGCGGCACTGCGTCAGCAAGTCCTCATCGAGAACCGCACCGGCGCCGGCGGCAATATCGGCGCGGATCTCGCAGCCAGGTCGAAGCCTGACGGTTACACCTTGCTGATGGGTACGGTCAGCACACACGCGATCAATCCGCATCTCTACCCGGATATGCCCTACGACGCGGAGAAGAGTTTCGTGCCGATCGTGTTGGTTGCCACGCTTCCCAACCTGCTGGTAGTGCACCCGTCGGTTCCGGCAAAGGACGTCGGGGAACTGATTGCGCTTGCCAAGGCAAAACCCGGTGAACTGGCGTTTGCCTCGGGCGGAAACGGCACCACACATCATCTTGCCGGCGAATTGTTCAAGAAACTCGCTGGCGTCGATATGATTCATATCCCGTACAAGGGCAACGCGCCGGCGGTGACCGACCTGGTCGGTGGCCAGGTACAGGTCATGTTCGACAACATTCCGGTTTCACTGCAGCAGGTTCGCGCTGGCAAGTTACGCGCACTCGCGGTCACCGGTTTGAAGCGCTCGCCGGTGTTGCCGGATGTCCCCACAATTGCCGAGTCCGCAATTCCCGGCTACAACATCACCTCCTGGTTTGGGCTGTATGCGCCTGCCGGCACGCCACCCCGGATCGTGGAGCGTTTGAACAAGGACGCAAACAGGGCACTGGCCGACAAGTCGTTTCGCCGGCGACTGATGGATCAGGGGATCGAACCTGCCGGCGGCACATCCGCGCATTTCGCAGCTTTCATGCAGGCCGAGTCTATGAAATGGGGCAAGATCGTCAAGGAATCGGGCGCCCGCATCGACTGAGCTTCCCTAGCGGCCGGCCTTGAGCGCCTGCTCGCGGATCGCGGTGAGGCTGGTGCGCGTGGTGATGGCCTCCGGGTCGATTCGCAGTTCCAGCAACGCGGCGTTGCCCGAGGCCACCGCCCGTTCGAATGCCGGCGCGAATTCCGCGGTCCGCTGCACCGTCTCCCCATGCAATCCGTAGGCGCGCGCCAGCGCGGCAAAATCCGGATTGTCGAGCGCAGATGCGTACACCCGCGCCGGGTACTCGCGTTCCTGGTGCATGCGGATGGTGCCGTACATGCCGTTGTTGATCACCACGAACACGACCGGCAGCCGATATTGCGCGGCTGTAGCCAGCTCCTGACCGTTCATCAAAAAGCAGCCATCTCCGGAAAAACTCACCACCACGCGGTCTGGGTGCACCAACTTGGCGGCGATACCGGCAGGCACGCCGTAACCCATCGCGCCGTTGGTGGGGGCAAGTTGGGTACGGAAACCGGTGTACTGATAGAAGCGTTGCACCCAGCCCGCGTAATTGCCCGCACCGTTGGTGATGATGGCGTTATCCGGCAGGCGAGCGCGCAGGAAGGCCATCACCTCCCCGAGATCAAGATCGCCGGACATCGGGCCGCGCTCAAGATTCCTCAGGTAATCCTCCCGGGCCCGATGGGTCCACTCGCGCCAGCGAGAGGAGTCCACCGACGGCAGGTTTGCTGCTGCGTGGGCGAATTGCGCCATCCCTGAGTTGATCATCAGTTCGGCCTGGTAAACCCGGCCCAATTCTTCATTCCCCGGATGCACGTGCACGAGGCGTTGCGGCGGGCTCGGGATCGGAAACAGCGTGTATCCGCCGGTGGTCATCTCGCCAAGCCGCGGGCCGATCGCCAGGATCAAGTCGGCGCTGCGTATGCGCTCCCCAAGCAAGGGATTGATGCCAATGCCCACTTCTCCGCAATAGTTGGGGTGCCGGTTGTCGAGCAGGTCCTGCCGGCGGAAACTGCATCCTGCGGGCAGGTTGTTGGCTTCGATGAAGGCGCGAATGTCGTTGCACGCTTGTGCCGACCAGTCGCCACCGCCGAGAATGACCATCGGTTTATGCGCCTGCTCCAGTATGTCGCGTAGCTGCTCCATGTCGGCCACGCCCGGATGCGGCTTCACCGACTTGTAAGGCCTGGCATCCGCGACCACGGCCTGGCTGGAAAGCATGTCTTCAGGCAGCGCCAGCACCACCGGACCGGGGCGCCCCGAAACCGCGATATGAAACGCATGACTGACCAGTTCGGGAATGCGATCGGCGCGGTCGATCTGCGCCACCCATTTCGCCATTTGCCCGAACATACGCCGGTAGTCGATTTCCTGAAACGCCTCGCGCTCGACCACGTCGCCGCCGATCTGGCCGATGAACAGAATCATCGGCGTCGAATCCTGAAACGCCGTGTGTACGCCGATGCTCGCGTTGGTGGCGCCAGGCCCGCGGGTGACGAAGCAGATTCCGGGTTTCCCGGTGAGCTTGCCGTAGGCCTCAGCCATGAACGCGGCGCCGCCTTCCTGGCGGCAGACGATCAGGCGCACGCGCTCACGCGCGTCGTAAAGCGCATCGAGCACCGCCAAGTAACTCTCGCCCGGAACGCAGAACGCGTTGTCGGTTCCGTGGAGCAGCAACTGATCCACCAGAATTCGGCCGCCGTTCCGCAAAGGCATGCTCTCGTTCATCGCGCCCGTCCGTGTAGTCTGAGCGCCGGATTATACCCAAGGCATGCGCATATCCGGATCAACGATTCGAGCCTCGTCGGCGGGATCGATTTGGATATAATGGGCCGGATTTCAAAGTATTACGCGGACCGTTCGCACTGGACGGCCGGGCGACGTACGCATAACCACAGGGAGGTCACAGCTCATGATCTGGTCCCAGGTTTACGATCCGCTGAACAATGCGGTGCTCAGCACGCTAGTCGCTGCCATCCCGATCCTGGTGCTGCTCGGTGGACTCGCGTTCCTGCGTCTCTCGGCGCATATGGCCGCGCTGTTCGGGCTGGCATCGGCGTTGATAATCGCGATCTTTGTCTACGGCATGCCGGCACAGATGGCCGGCGCATCGGCGATGTACGGCGCGTTCTTCGGCCTGCTGCCGATTGGCTGGATCGTGCTGAACATCATTTTTCTTTACCAGCTCACGAAGGACAAAGGTTACTTCAAGATCATGCAGGACAGCATCGCCGGCGTCACCGAAGACCGGCGATTGCAACTGCTGTTGATCGCGTTTGCTTTCGGCGCATTTTTCGAAGGCGCGTCCGGGTTCGGCACGCCGGTGGCGGTGACCGGGGCAATTCTCATCGGCTTGGGGTTCACGCCGCTGGCCGCTTCGGGGCTTTCGCTGATCGCCAACACCGCGCCCGTCGCCTACGGCGCGCTGGGCACGCCGATCATCGCGCTGGCGGCGGTCACGGGACTCGATCTGTTTCAGTTATCCGCCATGGTCGGACGCCAGCTACCCTTCTTTTCGCTGCTGGTGCCGTTCTGGCTGGTGTGGGCCTTCGCCGGCTGGCGCGGAATGAAGGAAGTCTGGCCGGCGATCGTGGTGACCGGGGTGAGCTTTGCTATCCCACAGTTCCTGATCTCGAACTACCACGGCCCGTGGCTGGTCGATGTCGGCGCGGCGATCGTGTCCATGGCCTGCCTTACGGCCTTTCTGAAAATCTGGAAGCCGAAGACCGTGTGGAGGACAACTGCGCTCAAGGGTCACGATAAGGACAGCGGCTCGGTGGAAATCGGCGCCGGCAACGTGCAACGGCACGGGCATGACCGTGCCACCGTGTTGAAGGCCTGGGTGCCATGGATCGTGCTGTCGGTATTCGTGTTCCTGTGGGGTGTGCCTCAGGTCAGGGGTTTCCTCAATGGCAGTTACACCGTTACCAAGGTCGAGCAGACCGCCACCGGTCCGGTGAAAACCGAGACGAAGACGATTTATCCCTGGGACGGGGTCACCAAACTGGACTTCAAGGTGGCGGGCCTGAATGAGTTGGTGGAAAAAGTGCCGCCGGTCGTTGCCAAAGCGCATACCGAGAAGGCCGTGTACAGCTTCAGCTGGCTGTCCGCGACGGGCACGGGGATTCTGTTCGCCGCACTGCTGGCAGGACTCTATATGCGCTACTCGTTCGGTGCGCTGCTGCGCAAATACTGGGAGACTCTGATTCTGGTGAAATTCTCGCTGCTGACCATCGCGGCGATGCTGGCTATCGGATTCATCACCCGCTATTCCGGCACCGATGCCACGCTGGGACTGGCGTTCGCCTACACGGGGGTAATGTATCCCTTCTTCGGCACCATGCTCGGCTGGCTCGGGGTGGCGCTCACGGGCTCGGATACCGCGTCGAACGTGCTTTTCGGCGGATTGCAGAAGATCACTTCAGAGCAGTTGGGACTCAACCCGAACCTGATGGCCTCGGCCAACAGTTCAGGCGGCGTGATGGGAAAGATGATCGATGCGCAGTCCATCGTCGTAGCTTCCACTGCGACCCGCTGGTATGGCCACGAGGGCGACATCCTGCGTTACGTTTTCTTTCACAGCGTGGTACTGGCGATGCTGGTTGGCGGCCTGGTGATGCTGCAGGCCTACGTCTACCCGTTCACACTTCTGCAGATCATGCCTCTGGCGCCATAACGGAGTTGGCAACACGGCCAACAAAAAGCCCACCGCGTGCGGTGGGCTTTTTTTCGTCCGTTGAATCCTGCTAGCCGGCGGCCTTCGCCTCTTCCGCGACCGCCTTCATAGACAGCCGCAGCCGTCCCTTCTCGTCGGCCTCGAGGACCTTGACCCGCACGGCCTGGCCTTCCTTGAGGTGATCGGCAACGCTGTTGACGCGCTCGTTGGCGATCTGCGAGATGTGCAGCAGCCCGTCCTTGCCGGGCAGCACGCTGACGATCGCGCCGAAATCGAGAAGCTTGAGCACGGTGCCGTCATAGACGCGGCCGACTTCGACTTCCGCGGTTATTTCCTCGATGCGGCGTTTGGCCGCCTCGCCGCCCTCGGAAGAAACGCAGGCGATGGTCACGGTGCCGTCGTCCTTTATGTCGATGGTCGTCCCGGTCTCTTCGGTGATGGCGCGGATCACCGCCCCGCCCTTGCCGATCACGTCGCGGATTTTTTCCGGCTTGATCTTGATGGTGATCATGCGCGGCGCGTAAGCGGAGAGTTCCGCACGCGGGGTGGCCAGCGTCTGCTTCATCAAGCCGAGAATGTGCATTCGTCCTTCGCGCGCCTGCAGCAGCGCGACGTTCATGATTTCCTTGGTGATGCCCTGGATCTTGATGTCCATCTGCAGCGCCGTGATACCCGACTCGGTCCCGGCGACCTTGAAATCCATGTCGCCGAGATGGTCCTCGTCACCGAGTATGTCGGTCAGCACCGCGAAACGGTTGCCTTCCTTTATCAGGCCCATGGCGATGCCCGCAACGTGCGCCTTGAGCGGCACCCCGGCATCCATCAGCGCCAGGCAGCCGCCGCAAACCGATGCCATCGAACTCGAGCCGTTGGACTCGGTGATCTCGGAAACCACCCGCATCGAATAGGCAAATTCCTCGGGAGTCGGCAGTACCGCCAGCAGCGCGCGCTTGGCAAGCCGTCCATGCCCGACTTCGCGCCGCTTCGGCGTGCCGACACGGCCGGTTTCTCCGGTCGCGTAAGGAGGCATGTTGTAGTGGAGCATGAAGCGCTCGCGGTACTCGCCCTGCAGCGCGTCGATGATCTGTTCGTCTCGTGCGGTACCCAGTGTGGCCACCGCCAGAGCCTGCGTTTCGCCGCGGGTGAACAGCGCGGAACCATGGGTGCGCGGCAGCACCCCGGTGCGAATTGTGATCGGCCGCACGGTGCGGGTATCGCGTCCGTCAATGCGCGGTTCGCCATTGAGAATCTGGCTGCGCACTATTTTCGACTCGATATCGGTGAAAATCGACGTCACCAGGTTGACGTGCGCGGTGTCCGAGCCTTCGGGCGCCACTTCGCTCAGAACCTTGGCACGGGTCTGCGCTACCTTCTCGCTGCGCGCCTGTTTCTGCCGCAGACGATATGCCTCACGCAGTTCCTCCTCGGCAATCTGGGCGATGCGTTCGGTGATGCTGCTGTCCTTCTGGGGCAGTGCCCAATCCCACAGCGGCTTGGCGGCTTCGTCGGCAAGTTCGTTGATGGTATCGATCACCGTTTGCATCTGCTGATGGCCGAACACAACTGCGCCCAGCATCACGTCTTCGGAAAGCGCCATCGCCTCGGACTCGACCATCAGCACCGCCTGCTTGGTGCCGGCCACGACCAGGTTCAGCTGCGAGGATTTGAGTTCGGTTGCCGTGGGGTTGAGAACGTATTCGCCGTCAAGGTAGCCCACGCGCGCCGCACCGATGGGCCCGTTAAAAGGAATACCCGAGATCGCCAGCGCCGCGGAAGCGCCGATCATCGCCGGGATGTCGGAGTCCACCTCATTGTTCGAGGAAACGACTTTGGCAATGACCTGAATTTCGTTGAAGAAGCCCTCCGGGAACAGCGGGCGGATGGGACGGTCGATCAGCCGCGAGGTGAGCGTCTCTTTTTCCGATGGCCGGCCCTCGCGCTTGAAGAATCCGCCAGGGATCTTGCCGGCTGCGTAGGTTCGCTCCTGATAATCCACGGTCAGAGGTAAGAAATCCTGTCCCGCCTTGACGTCCTTGTTGCCGACGACGGTTACCAGCACCACGGTGTCGTCCATGTTTACCATGACCGCGCCGTGAGCCTGGCGTGCAACTTCGCCGGTTTCGAGCGTCAGCGTGTGGCGCCCGTAGTTGATTGTTTTCCTGATTACGTTCAAGAGGGTTCCCTCTGATGCTGAATTGCGAAGGAGCGCGGACCGCTCCTTGACGCGGTTGTTTGCTTCTGGATTTCCGGTCGGCGCATCGCTGCCAGTCCGGATTACGGGAAATGCTTAAGACTTGCCCGGGGTGACCGAAGGGGATGAATTCTTTACTTGCGAAGCCCGAGGCGATCAAGCAACGAGCGGTACCGGTCGCCGTCTGCCTGGCGCAGGTAGTCCAGCAACTTGCGGCGGTGGTTCACCATTTTCAACAGCCCGCGACGGGAATGATGGTCTTTTACGTGGGCCTTGAAATGATCCGTCAGATCGTTGATGCGCGCGGTAAGCAGCGCGACCTGCACTTCCGGGGAGCCGGTATCGGCTTTGGCCCGCTGATGTTCCTGCAGAATCTGAGCCTTCTGGCTCGTCGTTATCGCCATTACCGTGTCTCCGAAAGAAAGGCCGACATTCTACCCGCGGAATCCGGGGTTTCCAAGCGTTACTAGGGCGTTAATCGCACATTTGCCGACTTTTCCGGTACCGCCACCGAATTGGCCAGAATGCGTTTCGGGGCGACGATGCCGCCGGATCGGCCTTCGCCCACCCCCAGAAAATTTCCCGTCGGGCCATACAACCTGACGGGGCCCTGCGGCACGACGTCAACGGCGGGCCGTACTTCGAGGCCGGTGCTGACGCGTTTGGCGTCCGCGCTATCGAGCCGCAATGCCGGATATGCGCGTACCAGCAGATCGACGGGCAGCACATGGGTGGCCGCAACCACGGGCCCGGACTTTTCAAGATCCTCGAGCCCGATTGCCGCGGCTATATCCAATTCAGCAATCCGGGTCCGCCGCAACGCCATCAAGTACCCTCCACAATCCAGCGCTTCGCCCATATCCTGCGCCAATACCCGGATGTAGGTCCCCTTGCTGCAGGTCACCTTGATGGACAAAGCATTTTTCTTTAAATCAATTACTTCCAGCTTCTTTATAAGAATGTTTCTTACGGGCCGGTCTACCTCTATTCCTGCCCGGGCATACTCGTACAACGGTCGACCGTCCTTCTTCAGCGCGCTGTGCATCGGCGGCCGCTGCAGGATCGGCCCGGTAAAAGCACCCACGACCTCCTGCAATTTCTCGTCGTCGAAATCCGGCATACCGGCTTCCTGTATCGCGCCTTCAGCATCCCCAGTCGAGCTGACAAAACCCAGTCGGATCACCGCCTCGTAAGTTTTGTCCGCATCGAGCAGAGACTGGGAAAACTTGGTGGCCTCGCCAAGGCAGATTGGCAGCAGACCGGTGGCCAGCGGGTCGAGCGTTCCGGTATGTCCGGCCTTGATCCGGCCGAACAGGTGTCGGACACGCTGCAAAGCGGCATTGGAAGTCAGGCCGGCAGGCTTGTCGAGGAGCAGAACGCCATGAATCATGGGACCGGGGCTGCCGACGATACATTCAGACTTCACCAAGGCCATCAGCCCTGGTCTTTGCCAGGCTTCACCGATGGCCGGGAGGCCACAGCCTCATCGATCAACTTGGACAGGCGCACGCCGCGTTCGACCGATTCATCGTGGACAAAATGAAGTTCGGGAACGATGCGCAGCTTGAGGCTGCCGGCAAGCTGGGAACGCAGGAACCCGGATGCGCGTTGCAGGCCTTGTTGTGTCTGCGAAACGGCCTCCGGGCCACCCAGGGTCGTGAAGAAAATCTTCGCGTGCCGGTAATCGTTGCTGACCTCCACGCCGGTCAGCGTAATCATGCCGACCCGCGGGTCCTTCAGTTCATTGCGGATCAGGTCCGCCAGATCCCGCTGGATTTGGTCTGCTATACGCCCGAGTCTGGAAGGGTCCTTTGCCATGCGCTCTCCCAATGGATACACCGGACCGACCGGGATCGGCGCAGCAATGCGCAGATGCGGGGGACGTACTCTACAAAGTACGCGCGATCTCGACGACTTCGTAAACCTCGAGCTGGTCACCGACCTTGAGATCGTCGAAATTCTTGATCGACAGACCGCACTCGAAACCGGCTTTCACCTCGCGTACATCGTCCTTGAAGCGCTTGAGAGAATCCAGTTCTCCGGAAAAGGTGACCACGTTGTCCCGGAGCACGCGCACCAGTGACCCGCGACGCACCACGCCTTCGAGCACGTAACAGCCGGCCACGGTACCGACCTTGGAGATCTTGAACACCTGGCGGATCTCCACCATGCCGATGGTGCTTTCCTTCTTGTCCGGCGTAAGCATCCCGGACAGCGCCGCCTTGACTTCGTCGACTGCCTCGTAAATCACGTTGTAGTAGCGCAATTCGATGCCATGCGCCGCAACCAGCTTCCTTGCCATGGAGTCGGCGCGGGTATTGAAGCCTATGATCACCGCATTCGATGCCAGAGCCAGGTTGACGTCCGACTCGGTAATCGCGCCTACGCCGGCGTGGACGATGTTGACTTTCACCTCGTCGGTGGAAAGCCTGGTCAGGGCGTGGGCCAGCGCCTCGTAGGAACCCTGTACGTCGGCTTTGATGATCAGCGACAGGGTCTTCACCTGCCCCGCGGTCATCTGGTCAAACATTCCCTCGAGTTTTGCGGTCTGCTGTTTCGCCAGTTTGACCTCGCGAAACTTGCCCTGCCGGAACAGCGCGATCTCGCGCGCCTTGCGCTCGTCGCCCAGCACCACCATCTCCACGCCGGCGATCGGCACGTCTGACAGGCCCTGGACCTCTACCGGGATGGAAGGACCGGCCTCCAGCACCGGGTGTGCGGCCTCGTCGAGCATCGCGCGGATGCGCCCGAACACCGCGCCGGCCAGGACGACATCGCCGCGCTTGAGCGTTCCCGACTGCACCAGAATGGTGGCGACCGGACCACGACCCTTGTCGAGCCGTGACTCGATCACCACACCGTGCGCCGGAACGTTCTTGGGCGCCCTGAGCTCGAGAACTTCAGCCTGAAGCAGAATGCGCTCGAGCAACTCATCGATGCCTTTGCCGGTTTTTGCCGAGACGTCCTGGAACATCGTGTCGCCACCCCACTCGTCGGGTACGACCTGCTCTCCGGCGAGTTGCTGGCGGATTTTTTCCGGATTGGCCTCCGGCTTGTCGACCTTGTTGACGGCCACCACCAGCGGCACCTTGGCCGCCTTCGCGTGGTGTATTGACTCGATTGTCTGCGGCATCACGCCATCGTCCGCGGCGACCACCAGAACCACCAGATCGGTCACTTTGGCACCACGGGCACGCATTGCCGTAAATGCTTCGTGGCCGGGCGTGTCGAGAAAAGTGATCATGCCGCGCGGCGTGTTCACGTGATATGCGCCGATGTGCTGGGTGATGCCGCCGGCTTCGCCGCTGGCAACGCGGGTACGCCGGATATAGTCCAGCAACGACGTCTTGCCGTGGTCGACGTGGCCCATGACGGTAACGACCGGTGCGCGTGGTTCCGCCACGACATCGTGCTTTTCCGCCTCCTCGGTGAGGAAAGACTCCGGATCATCCAGTTTGGCACGCTTGGCGATGTGGCCCATTTCTTCGACCACGATCATCGCCGTGTCCTGGTCGATCACCTGATTGATCGTCACCATGCTGCCGAGCTTCATCAACACCTTGATGACTTCGGCCGCTTTGACCGACATTTTCTGAGCTAGTGCCGCGACGGTGATGGTCTCCGGCACCAGCACCTCGCGCACAATCGGTTCAGTCGGCGCATTGAACGACTTGTCGCTGGTAACCACCTCGCTCTTGTGTTTGGTGCCGCGGCCCATGCGGGCATGCCAACCCTGGCCGCCCCGGGAATCGTCGCCGCGAGTCTTGAGCCCTCGGCGCCTGGCGGACTCATCCTTCCAGGCCGTATCGGATTTCTTGGCGGTTTTGGGTTTGGCCGGCTTCTCTCCCGGCTTCGTGGCGGGTTTGTGCAGCGTGCCTTCGGTAGTCGGCTTCTTCGCAACCGCTCCTTCAGCGGGTTGCGGCCGCTCCACGACGACGGACTTCTCGGGCTCGGCCACGGCTGCCGGCGCCGCATCCTTGGCCGTCTTGCGCTTGTTCTGTTGTTTCTGGGCCGCTTCGGCGCTCTGCCGGGCGATCAGCTCTGTCTGCTTGCGCGCCTCTTCCTCCCGCAATGCCGCCTGTTGCGCATCGATCGCGGCGGCAGCGGCGGTTTCGGCAACGGGCGCAGGCGCCTCTGCAGCCGCGGCATCACGCTTGACCAGAACGCGTTTCTTCTTGACTTCGACCTGGATGGTTCGCGCCTTGCCGGTACTGTCGGCTTTCTTGATTTCCGTCGTCTGGCGCCGGGTCAGCGTGATCTTGCTCTTGGTGTCCTTGGCCCCATGAACGCGTCGCAGGTAATCCAGGAGCTGGGTCTTATCCTGCTCCGTGAGCACGGTGTCTTCGGCGAGTGCCTTGCCTACTCCCGCTGCCTGTAGCTGCTCGAGGAGCAACGCCGAAGGCAGTCCCAGCTCCTTGGCAAATTGTGAGACGTTCATCTGCGCCATATGTCGTTATCCCTGGCTCGCCGCGAACCACGGTGCGCGCGCCGTCATGATCAGCTGCTTGGCGCGCTCCGCATCGATTCCGGTCAGTTCCACAAGATCGTCCACCGCCAGATCGGCCAGGTCTTCCTGGGTGGTCACGCCTTTCGCAGCCAACACGCGTGCCGTCTCGTTATCCATGCCCTCAAGCGTGAGCAGGTCGCTGGCCACGTTTTCGACATGCTCCTCGCTGGCGATGGCCTCGACAAGAAGCGCGTTGCGCGCGCGGCTCCGCAGCTCATTAACGGTATCTTCGTCGAAAGACTCGATCTCCAGCATCTCGTTGATCGGCACATAGGCCACTTCTTCGAGCGTCGTGAATCCCTCCTGGATCAGAATGCCGGCGACTTCTTCGTCCACGTCGAGGCGTTCCATGAAGAGCTTGCGTACGGTTGCGGATTCCTCTTCGTTCTTCTTCTGGGACGCCTCCTCCGTCATGATGTTGAGTTCCCAGCCGGACAGCTCGCTCGCCAGACGCACGTTCTGTCCATTGCGGCCGATCGCTTGCGCGAGATTCTCTTCATCGACGACCACATCCATGCTGTGCGATTCTTCATCAACGGTGATCTTGCTCACCTCGGCGGGCGCCAGTGCATTGATGACGAACTGCGCAGGATCCGGAGACCACAGCGTGATATCCACCCGCTCCCCCGCGAGCTCGGCGGTCACAGCCTGTACACGTGAACCACGCATCCCGACGCAGGTGCCGATCGGATCAATGCGCGGATCATTGGATTTCACTGCAATCTTTGCGCGGGAACCGGGGTCGCGTGCCGCCGCCTTGATTTCCAGCAGGCCTTCCTCGATCTCCGGCACCTCCATCTCGAACAGTTTGATCAGGAACTCCGGCACCGTCCGCGACAGAATCAGTTGCGGGCCACGATTATTGCGGTCCACCTTGAGCAGAAACGCGCGTACGCGGTCGCCGATCCGAAGGTTTTCCTTCGGGATCATCTGATCCTTGGGCAACGCCGCCTCGATGCGCCCGGATTCGATGATTGCATTGCCCCGCTCCATGCGCTTGATGGCACCGGTGACGATGAATTCCTTACGCTGCAGGAAATCATTGAGAATCTGTTCGCGCTCCGCATCCCGGATCTTCTGCAGGATGACCTGCTTGGCGGTTTGCGCACCGATGCGCCCGAACTCTACCGCCTCGAGCGGCTCTTCGACGAAATCATTGATTTGGAGATTCGGGTCCCGCTCGTCGGCATCGGTCAGGGCGATCTGCTGCGCCGGGATCTCGTGATCATTGTCGGCAACGATCTGCCAGCGCCGGAACGATTTGTACTCGCCGGTCTCGCGGTCGATCTCAACGCGCACATCCACGTCGTCTTTGAAACGTTTTTTCGTAGCCGAAGCCAAGGCAAGCTCGAGCGCGCCGAAAACAATGTCCTTTTCGACGTTCTTTTCGCGCGCCAGCGCATCAACAAGCATCAACAGCTCGCGGCTCATTTCCAAATTCTCCAGTCAAATATTCGGGACCAGACGGGCTTTATCGATGTCGGCGAATGCTATCGTCAACAGTTCGCCATCGACATCCAGTTGAAAACCGTCTTCCCCTACGTTCTGCAGGACCCCGGCCAGTCGCTTGCGACCGTTGATCGGGATGCGCAATTTCACTTGAACACGTTCCCCGGAAAATCGTTCGAAATCTTTCGACCGCTTCAGCGGCCGGTCCAGCCCGGGGGACGAAATTTCAAGCCGGTCATAATCCACGTTCTCGACGGCAAACAACCGCGTGAGGTGGTTGCTGACCGCGGCACAGTCAGCAACATTCACGCCGCCGACTTTGTCGATAAAAATCCGCATCAGCCTGCCGTGATTGGCAAGCTCAACATCGACAAGCTCATAACCGAGTCCGCCGACCGTCTTTTCGAGCAATCCACTCAGGTCCACTAAATCGTTCTCACAAACAAAAAATGGGCACTCGGCCCACCTTGTTTTCAAATCGCGGCAATTTTAGCAAAATTGCCGTTAAAATCAAACAGCAACAACACGCGTCGTCATGCGAAATGCCGTCGAATGGATGCCCTGATGTCCCTCAATCCAATGTGTGGTGCCAGGTCGCGCTTTGCAAGTACTTGGATGCATACGGTAATGCAATGACACGGGTTAGCGTCGTCCAATCGAAACGAGTGCGGGACCTTTTCGACGCCGCCGAGCGAAAGGCAGGGGTTTCCGCTGCGTTCGGGTGGAATGGAAGGCGGGCGAAGTGTGGAGACGCCCATCGGCTGCCACATCACCTGCCGGTGTGGTGGGCAGGTGCGTGTCCGCCGAATCTTGGCGGTGACCTACTCAGAGGCGGCGGTGACCTACTTTAGTTCCGGCCGTCTGACCTGAAGGTCAGACTTAACTTGGGCCAGGGCCCAAGTTAGCCTGCACTGAAACACACCCCCGTGAGGCCGTCACCCTCGTACGCACGTGGGGTCGGGCCGCTTCGATTCAGGTTCCCAAGGGGTGTGTTGTCGCAAGCGACGTAGGTTGGCCGCATCAAATGCCCAAATAAAAAGACCCACCCCTTGCGGGATGGGCCTTTTCATTTGGGGCGCCTGGCGGTGACCTACTTTAGTTGCGGCTCACGTTGATCCGGGCCGCAAGCCCGGCTAAACATGAGCCTGCACTGAAACACGCCTTGTGGGAAGGTTGGGCATAGGAC
>CAZYTR010000153.1:0-1541 GCA_964650365.1 uncultured Alcaligenaceae bacterium
CTCCTTGTGACGCAGCAGACTCTTTGGCGTGAAGATGACCAGCGGCTTGCGGTACGGGCGGATCATCTGGCGGCGCAGCAGGAAGAACATCTGCACCGGGGTCGCGGGCACGCACACCTGGATGTTGTAATCGGCGCACAGCTGAAGGTAGCGCTCGAGCCGCGCGGAGGAATGCTCCGGCCCCTGCCCTTCGTAGCCATGCGGCAGCAGCAAGACCAATCCGCAGATGCGGCCCCACTTGACCTCGCCGGAAGCGATGAATTGGTCGATTACCACCTGGGCACCGTTGGCGAAATCGCCGAACTGCGCTTCCCAGACCACCAGTTCATTGGGCTCCGAAGTCGAATAGCCGTACTCGAAACCGAGCACGGCTTCTTCCGAGAGCAGCGAGTCGACAACCAGGAAATCGCCCTGGTTGGGGGCGATGTGCTGCAGCGGCGTGTAGGTTCCGGAGTCCCATTTTTCGCGGTTCTGATCGTGCAGCACCGCGTGGCGGTGGAAGAAGGTGCCGCGGCCCGAGTCCTGACCGGAGATACGCACCGAAAAGCCGTCCTTGAGCAGCGAGGCGTAGGCAAGGTTTTCTGCCATGCCCCAGTCCACCGGCATCTTTCCTTGCCCCATCAGGCGGCGGTCGGCGATGATTTTCTCGACCCGCGGGTGGAGCTTGAAGTTTGGCGGGATGTTCGTCAGCTTCTCCGCCAGCACCTGCAGGTCGGCAACGGGCAGCGTAGTGTCGTCGTTTTCGTTCCACTTGGTGTTCCTGTACGGACTCCAGTTCACCGCGAACGGCGGCTTGTAGTTCGAGAGGATGGTCTTGTTGGTGTGATAGCCCGCCTCGAGCGCCTGCCGGTAGGTCGCCATCATCTGGTCCGCATCGTCCGGGCCGATCACACCTTGCGCCAGAAGCTTGTCGGCGTACAGTTTGCGCGTCCCCGGGAGCTCGTTGATGATCTTGTACATCAGCGGCTGGGTGACCATCGGCTCGTCCTGCTCGTTGTGGCCGAGCTTGCGGAAGCACACCAGATCGACGACCACGTCTTTCTTGAATTTCGTCCGGTAGTCCAGCGCCAGTTCGATCACCATGATCACCGCCTCGGGATCATCACCGTTGACGTGGATGATCGGCGCTTCGACCATTTTCGCAACGTCGGTGCAGTACAGCGTCGAACGGCTGTCGCGTGGATCGGAAGTGGTGAATCCGATCTGATTGTTGAGAACGATGTGGACGGTGCCCGCGGTACCGTAGCCGCGCGTCTGCGAAAGGTTCAACGTCTCCATTACTACGCCCTGGCCGGCAAAGGCGGCGTCGCCGTGAATCAATACCGGCAGCACTTCCTTGCCCTCGCGGTCCTTGCGGCGGTGCTGGCGGGCGCGAACCGAGCCTTCGACAACCGGATTCACGATCTCCAGATGCGACGGATTGAACGCCAGTGTCAGGTGCATCGGCCCGCCCGGCGTCATGATGTCGGACGAGAATCCCTGGTGATACTTGACGTCGCCGGCAAGCAGCGCGCTGTCGTGCTTGCCCTCGAATTCGGTGA
>CAZYTR010000154.1:0-8940 GCA_964650365.1 uncultured Alcaligenaceae bacterium
CTCAGTCCGCGACGAGCGCCTCGGCTTCGATTTCGACGAGCTGCGGCACTGACAGTTCGATGCCGAGTTTGTTCCAGTCCTTGATCTCGTCGCGCAGTTCGGCCGCAGTGAGCGAATTGGCGGCGAGCCAGCGCGCATCCAGCCCGACGGTGAACGTGCTCTTCTTCTTCGACGCGTGGATCACCGGCAGCCGCACCTCCGAGCGGCTGCGGTGCAACAGCGCCGCCAGCCGCAGCGCGACCAGCAGAGTCCAGTCGACGTCCTTCGCGACCATGCCGCGCAGCTTTTCGAGCGAGCCGCGGTGAGCGAGCACCAGGGTAGAAAGCTGCGACTGCTCCATCTTGGAAAAGCCGGGCATGTCGGCGTTGGCGATAATGTACGCGGAGTGCTTATGGTAGCCGCTGTGCGCGACAGTGAGCCCGATCTCGTGCAATCGCGCCGCCCAGGAAAGCATCAGCGCCGGATACTCGCGCGCCTGCCTTTCACCGCCAACGAGCTGCTCGAAGAGCTTCAGCGCCAGGCGTTCGACGCGGTGCGCGTGGACGGCATCGACGTGATAGCGCTTCACGAACTGACGCACGGTCAGTTCGCGCATGTCACGCCGGTGAGCCCGACCGATCATGTCCCAGAGGATGCCCTGGCGCATGGCGCCGTTGGCAAGCGCCATGTGTTCGACATCGAGTTCGGAGAAGATCGCGCTCATGATCGCGAAGCCCCCGGGCAGTACCACCACGCGGTCTTCCCGCAATCCCGGCAGCGCCACCTTGGCCGCGTCGCCCGCCTTGAGCAACGCGCCGCGCAGACGCTCCATCCCTTCGCGGGTGATTCCCGAATCGCTCCAGCCGTTGGCTTCGAGAATGTCGCCCATCGCACGCGCAGTGCCCGAGGAGCCGACCGCCTGCTGCCAATGCTTGCGCGAGAACTGCTTTCTGATGGTTTCGACTTCGATGCGGGCGGCCAGCTCCGCTTCCTTCATATTGGACTTGCTGATCCTGCCATCGGGAAAGTACCTGAGGCTGTAGCTGACGCAGCCCATGTACAGGCTTTCCAGTTTGTGCGGCTGGTTGCCGGCGCCGATTATGAATTCGGTAGAGCCGCCGCCAACGTCCACCACCAGCCGCTTGTCCGGCGTCGCCGGCAGGCTGTGGGCGACCCCCAGGTAAATCAGCCGCGCCTCTTCGCGTCCGGCCACGACTTCGATCGGGAAACCGAGGGCTGCTTCGAACCGGGGCATGAATTCGCGGGCGTTTTTTGCCACCCTCAGGGTGTTGGTGCCGACCGCGCGCACCGCGCCTGGCGGCAATCCGCGCAGGCGCTCGCCGAAACGCTTCAGGCACTCGATCGCACGCTCCTGCGCCGCGTCGTCGAGGCGCTTGTCGGCGGTCAGGCCGGCAGCGAGCCGCACCGGCTCACGCAACGAATCGAGGGGATAGATCTGGTCGTCGACGACGCGTCCGACCTGGAGCCGGAACGAGTTGGATCCGAGGTCCACCGCTGCAATGGTCGGGGGCGTTTCCATCACGGCCATTTTGCCTCAAAACCCCTAAGGCTAAGGAAACTCTCAACGCGGAGGACGCAGAGGACACGGAGGAAACGCAGGAGAGAAAAAGCGAATGAGTGTAAAAAGCTCCAATTGGTGGATGTTCCGGCAAAGTCGAAACTGGCGGCAGCGGATTTCGAACAGTCACCTCGCATCTATCCCCAATTCGTTTTTCCTCGTTCTTGGTTTTCCTCTGCGTCCTCTGCGTCCTCTGCGGTGAGAGTCAATGGGTCGAGCTGGTCAGCCCATGACCTCGCGCTCGATTTCTTCGAGCGTGACGTGGCGCACGTCCTTGCCCTTGACCATGTAGATCACGTATTCGGAGATGTTCTTGGCGTGGTCGCCAATGCGCTCGATCGCCTTGGCGATGAACAGGATTTCGATGGAAACCGAGATGGTGCGCGGATCTTCCATCATGAAGGTGATTAGCTGGCGCAGCACGCCGCGGAATTCCTCGTCCACGTGCTGGTCGCGGCGCACCACTTCGGCGGAGGCAGCCAAGTCCAGCCGGGCAAACGCGTCCAGCGACTTGCGCAGCATTTCCAGCGCGATCTGCGACATGCGGCGGATTTCCACGGTGCGCGGCTGCTGCAGCCGGTCGGCGGAATAGATCAGCTTGGCCATGCGCGCGATCTTCGCCGCTTCGTCGCCGATGCGCTCCAGATCGGTAATTGTCTTCACCACCGTCATCAGCATGCGCAGATCGCCGGCGGCGGGCTGGCGGCGGGCAATGATGGTGCTGCAGTCCTCGTCGATGCCGACTTCGAGGCCGTTGACCCTGTGGTCGTTGTTCTCGACCTTGGTACAGAGCTCGAGGTCACCCGAGATCAGGGCTTCCAGCGCCAGCTTGATCTGCTCTTCCACGAGCCCGCCCATGTGCAGCACGCGCGCGCGCACGGCCTCCAGTTCGGCATCGAACTGCTTGGATGTATGTTCAGAATTGGTCATCACCTCGAACCCCCTATCGGTACCGCGCGCCGGCAAGTCCCACAGTGTACTTCCGCTACGTTACAAAAAAGTTTCACCGGGTCAGCGTCTTCACCCCGTCCCGGGTGCCGAGCAGCAGCACATCGGCACCGCGGCGGGCAAACAGGCCGTTCGCCACCACTCCGACGATCTGGTTGATTTCGCCCTCCAGTGCCACCGGATTGATGATCGCCAGCCCGCGCACATCCAGGATGATATTGCCGTTGTCCGTGGTAAAGCCCTGGCGCAATTCCGGGTGCCCGCCCAGCCTGACCAGCTCGCGGGCAACATAGGAACGCGCCATGGGAATAACCTCCACGGGCAGTGGAAACACGCCCAGCACGTCCTTCAGCTTGGCTTCGTCGGCAATGCAGATGAACTTGCCTGCCACAGCCGCCACGATCTTCTCCCGGGTGAGCGCACCGCCCCCGCCCTTGATCATGTGCAGACGCCGCGTAACCTCGTCGGCGCCATCCACATAGACCGGCAGTTCGTTCACGGAGTTCAGGTCGAACAGGCGGATCCCCGCCGCCTTCAGGCGGGCGGCGGTCGCCTCCGAGCTGGCCACCGCCCCTTCCAGTCGTCCTTTGATTCCGGCCAGTTCATCGATAAAGAAATTCACCGTCGAGCCGGTGCCGACGCCGACGATGCAGTCTTCCGGCACTTGGGCGATCGCCGCTTTCGCGACCGCCTTCTTGAGTTCGTCCTGAGTCATGGCCCTGCTGCGTCTGGAACTGTCTGCAAGCATAACGTCAACACCGGATCGGCACAAATCAAGCTTCCCGGTTGCGCCCATTCGTTCCCGGCTGTTACGCTCAAAAGATACTTGGGAGAAGTTATGAAGACCGATTACCTGGAAAGAATCCTGACTGCACGCGTCTACGACGTGGCGGTCGAGACTCCGCTGGAGTTAGCGCCGTCGCTGTCCGGCCGGCTGGGCAATACCCTGCTGCTCAAGCGCGAGGACATGCAAGCGGTGTTCTCATTCAAGCTGCGCGGCGCCTACAACAAGATGGCAAACCTGAGCGCGGCCCAGCGCAGACGCGGCGTGATCGCCGCCTCGGCGGGCAACCATGCGCAAGGTGTGGCGCTGGCGGCAAATCATCTGCGCTGCCGCGCCACCATCGTCATGCCCGCCACCACGCCGCAGATCAAAATCGCGGCGGTGGGGGCGCGCGGTGCCCGGGTAGTGCTTTTCGGCGATTCTTACGACGAGGCCTACGCGCACTCGCTGAAGATCGCCAGGCGCGAGAAGCTCACTTTCGTGCATCCCTACGACGACCCTGACGTGATCGCCGGGCAGGGCACCATCGGCATGGAGATCCTGCGCCAGCACGGCGGCCCGATCGACGCCATTTTCGTCGCCGTGGGTGGTGGCGGGCTGATCGCCGGGATCGCGGCCTACGTCAAGCGCCTGCGTCCGGAAATTCGAATCGTCGGCGTGGAACCGGTCGATGCCGACGCGATGGCCCGCTCCCTTGCGGCCGGCCGCAGGATCCGGCTTGCGCAGGTCGGGCTTTTTGCCGACGGCGTTGCGGTCAAGCAGGTCGGCACCGAAACCTTTCGTCTTTGCCGGGAACTGGTCGACGAGATGATCCTGGTGGACAACGATGCCGTCTGCGCCGCGATCAAGGACGTATTCGAGGACACCCGCTCGATCCTGGAGCCGGCGGGCGCGCTGGCAATTGCCGGCGCCAAGGCTTACGCCGAGCGCCGCAAGCAAAGAGGCCAGACCTATGTCGCGGTCGCCAGCGGGGCCAACATGAACTTCGACCGCCTGCGCTTTGTCGCCGAGCGCGCCGAACTGGGCGAGAAACGCGAAGCGATCCTCGCGGTCACGATCCCCGAGCACCCGGGCAGCTTCAAGCAGTTCTGCTCGCTGCTCGGAGCGCGCAACGTCACCGAATTCAACTATCGCTACGCCGACCCGGCGGAAGCCCATGTGTTCGTCGGCGTGCAGGTGCGCAACCCCGACGAGACCCGCAAGCTCATCGCGCGCCTGCGCCGCAAAGGGTTGCCGACGCTCGATTTCAGCGAAAACGAAATGGCCAAGCTGCACGTGCGCCACCTGGTAGGCGGCCGCGCGCCCTCGGTCGAGAACGAGAGGCTTTACCGTTTCGAGTTCCCGGAGCGCCCTGGAGCGCTGATGAATTTCCTCGACAGCATGAGTCACGACTGGAACATCAGCCTGTTCCACTACCGCAACCACGGCGCCGACTACGGGCGCGTGCTGGTGGGAATGCAGGTGCCGGCGCACGATCAGGCGGCTTTCCGCCGGTTTCTCTCGCGACTCGGCTACGCGCATTGGGACGAGACCAGGAACCCGGCCTATTCGCTGTTTCTGGCCTAAATCGTGCTCTATTTCTCCGGTCGCCCTCTTATAATTGCGCGTTGACCGACTCATCCCTGTTGCACATAAATCGACGCCGTGAAGAGAAGTTTTGCCGTACTGCTGTTTGCCTCATGCGCCGCATTGGCCGCGCCGGACGACGAGGTTTTCTTCGACGCGCGCGAAGCGTTCCAGCGCGGCGACATCGCGCGGCTGGACCGGCTTGCCAGGCAGCTCGGCGATGACTATCCGCTCGCCCCGGATGTGCAGTACTGGCAACTGCGTTCCCGCCTCGCCGACCTGTCTGCCGACGAGATCCAGAACTTCCTGGCACGTTACGACGGCAGCCTGGTCGCCGACCGGCTGCGCGCGGACTGGCTGAGGCAACTGGCGAAAGAAGGCGACTGGACGGGCTTCCTGCGCGAATACCCGCAGCTCACCACTGAGGACCCCGAACTGGTCTGTTTTGCCTATCAGGCGCGCCTGGCGCGGGGCGAGTCCGGGATTCTGATGCAGGCACGGCCGCTATGGTTCGCCGCGCAGGTCCTGCCGGAAAGCTGCCTGCCTTTGTTCGAGTTGATGTTCAAGAAAGACATTCTCGCCGTCGAGGATATCTGGACCCGGATCCGGCTTGTGCTGGAAATCGGCAACTTGAGCGGCGCCAGGACCTTGCTCCGTTATCTGCCGTCGGCGCAACGCCCGGATCCAAAGACGCTGGATTCGATTTCGCGCCAGCCGCAACGCTATCTGGATCGCTCCCCGCTGTTGCTGAAGACCCGCGCCCAGCGTGAACTGGCAATCTACGCACTGTACAAGACAGCGGAGAGCTGGCCGCAGGGCGCCGCCGACCGGCTGCGCAAAATCGGCAAGGAATTGCCCGACGCCGAGCGCGAGTACGCGTGGGCGCAAATCGCCTCGTGCGCCGCGCGCAACCTCCATCCGGACGCGCTTGCGTGGTTTGGCAACGCGGGCAACAGCTTCAATGATCGCCAACTCACCTGGCGTGCCCGCGCCGCGCTGCGCGCCGGCAACTGGAACGAGGTGCTCGCCGCCATCGAGGCAATGTCGCCGGCCGAGTACAAATGGCCGCAGTGGCGCTACTGGAAGGCGCGCGCGCTGTCCGCACTCGGCCGCCAATCGGAAGCCAACGCGCTGCTGGCGCCGCTCTCCAACCAGTTCAACTTCTACGGCCAGCTCGCCGCAGAGGAACTCGGCACCTCGATCAGCACGGTGCCGCAGACCTACCGGCCCGACGACGACGAAATTGAGGCAATCGCCAAGGAACCCGGCATCGTGCGCGCGCTGACGCTGTATGACATCGGTCTGCGTTACGAAGGCGCGCTGGAATGGAAGTGGGCCGCCAAGGACTATGAAGACAAGCAGTTGCTGGCCGCCGCCGAACTGGCGTCACGCAGCCAGTGGTACGAGCGCGCCATCGATACCGCAGAGCGCACCGTATTGCTCCACGACTTCGGGTTGCGCTACCCCACCCCGTATCGCGAGGTGGTGCAGGATTACGCCAGCCAGCTCGACCTCGACGAAGCCTGGATCTATGGCCTGGTTCGTCAGGAGAGCCGTTTCGTGCACACGGCCCGATCCACCGCCGGCGCCAGCGGATTGATGCAGTTGATGCCGTCCACCGCACGCTGGGTGGCGAAGCGACTGGGCTTGAACGGCCATCACGCCACGTTGACCACAACTGCGGACTCCAACATCGTGCTGGGTACCTACTACCTGCGCCAGATGATGGATTTGCTGGATAACCAGATTGTGCTCGCCTCCGCTGGCTACAACGCCGGCCCGCGGCGCGCGCGCGAATGGATAGCCGACCGCCCTCTGGAAGGCGCAGTCTATATAGAGACCATCCCGTTCGTCGAAACGCGTGAGTACGTCAAGCGGGTCATGAACAATACGCTGTACTACGCGCGGCTGCTGCGTCAGACCGGACCCGGTCTGCGCGAGCGGCTCGGCACCATTCCCGCCAGGACGCTGCAGAACAACTGATCGTAAGCGGCGATCGCCGACTTATAATTGCTTCCCCGCGGGCTCTCGCCGCGCAATTGCGTCGCGTTGACGACATGAAAATCAGTTCAGTTTGCGTGATCGGCGGTTCAGGATTTTTAGGCAGCCACATCGTCCGTTTGCTGGCGGCGCAGTCAGTCAAGGTACGGGTGCCGACCCGTCATCGCGAGCGAGCCAAGGCGCTGATCGTGCTGCCCACAGTAGACGTGGTGAACGCCGACGTTCACGATCCTGCGACGCTTTCGCGCCTGGTCGCCGGAACCGACGCGGTGGTAAGCCTGGCCGGCATCCTGCACCAGAGGCGCAAAGGGGACTTCGCCCGCACCCACACCGAATTGCCGCGGAAAATGGTGGGCGCCTGTCGTGAGCAGGGCGTACGCCGGCTGCTGCACGTTTCCGCGCTCGGGGCGGTGCACGATGCGCCCAGCGAATACCTGCGCTCGAAGGCCGGCGGTGAACAGCAGATCCGCGCGGCGCAGGCCGCGGGCATCCGCACCACGATCTTCCGCCCCTCGGTGATCTTCGGGCGGGAGGACAGCTTTCTCAATCTGTTCGCGCGCTTGGTGCGCAGTCTGCCGGTGATCGTACTGGCCAGCCCGCAGGCCCGCTTTCAGCCGGTGTTCGTGGAGGATGTGGCGCGAGCGGTCGTTCTCAGCCTCGGGGAAGCGCACACCTTCGACCGGAGCTATGACCTTTGCGGCCCCCGGCCCTACACCTTGCAGGAGTTGGTCGGCTACGTCTCCCGGGTGCTCGGACTGGAACGGCCGATCATCCCGCTCAACGACCCGCTTTCCTACATGCTGGCCTGGATGATGGAGTGGCTGCCGGTGAAACTGATGACGCGGGACAACTATCTCTCGATGAAAGTGGACAGCGTCTGTGCTTGCCCGTTTCCTGGCGTGCTCGGCTTTGCGCCGACACCGCTCGAGGCGGTTGTGCCGCTTTATCTCGCCGAGAATACCCCGAGGGCGCGGTACCGCTGGTTGCGTTTCCACGCCCGCCGTTGATTTTCCGACCGCGCGTTCCCGTCCGGTCCGTCTGTCAGGAGCTGTTCGATGTCCAATCCCACCCTGGTAATCGGCAACAAGGCCTATTCGTCCTGGTCGCTGCGTCCGTGGCTGCTGATGAAGCACGCCGGAATCGCTTTCGACGAAGTTCGTATTCCGCTGTATCGCCAGGACAGCAAGGAGACCATCCTGCGTTACTCGCCCGCGGGCCGCGTACCCGTGCTGGTCGACGGCAACCTGACGGTGTGGGACTCCTTGGCGATCTGCGAATATTTCGCCGAAAAGCATCCTGAGAAGCAGCTCTGGCCGGCCGACACCCGGGCGCGGGCCAACGCGCGCTCGATCAGCGCCGAAATGCATTCCGGATTCGTCAATCTGCGCGGTCAGATGGCGATGAACGTGCGCCGCAAAATGCCGGGGCGCGGCAGAACCCCCGAAGTGCTGGCCGAAATTTCACGCATCCAGGCAATGTGGAACGACTGCCGCGCACGCTTCGGCGCCGACGGGCCGTTTCTCTACGGCGCGTTTTCCGTGGCCGACGCAATGTATGCCCCGGTCGTGTCGCGCTTTCACACTTACGAAGTGGATCTGGAAGGCGGCGCGCGCGAGTATGCCGAATTCGTGTACGCGCTTGCGGCTATGCAGGAGTGGATCAGCGGGGCGAACGCCGAGACCGAGGTCATCTCCGAATACGAACCATGAAGATCTACGCCGTCGGCGGTGCGGTGAGAGACCGTCTGCTCGGGCGCGAGGTGGCAGACCAGGACTACGTCGTGGTCGGCGCCACTCCCGAACAGATGGAGCGGCTGGGCTACCGTCCTGTGGGCAGGGATTTCCCGGTTTTCCTGCATCCGCAGACCCATGAGGAGTACGCGCTGGCGCGAACCGAAAGGAAGACCGCGCGCGGCTACAGGGGTTTCGAAATCTATGCTGCGCCGGAGGTGACGCTGGAGCAGGACCTGGCGCGCCGCGATCTCACCATCAACGCGATCGCCCGCGACCAGCAAGGCAACATCATCGATCCCTTTCACGGCGTGGCCGACCTAAAGGCCGGGATACTGCGCCACGTCAGCCCG
>CAZYTR010000155.1:0-10593 GCA_964650365.1 uncultured Alcaligenaceae bacterium
TGCGGAAAGATGTGCGGGCGGGCGTCGTGCAGCGTGTTATCCAGATCGAAAATCCACGTTCTGCCGCTGAAACGGGATTGCACTGCGGCTACCGGTTGCGGATCAGCGTGCCCACGCCCTGATCGGTGAGCACCTCCAGCAACAGCGCGTGCTCGACCCGCCCGTCGATGATGTGCACGCTCTTCACCCCGCTTTTGGCGGCGTCGAGTGCAGAACCGATCTTCGGCAGCATGCCGCCGTGGATGGTGCCGTCGGCGAACAGCCCGTCCACTTGCTTGGGGGTGAGCCCGGTCAGCAGATTTCCGTTCTTGTCGAGCACCCCCGGCGTGTTGGTGAGCAGGATGAGCTTTTCCGCGCGCAGTATTTCGGCAAGCTTGCCGGCAACCAGGTCCGCATTGATGTTGAAAGACTGGCCGTCTTCGCCCACGCCGATCGGCGCCACCACTGGAATGAATTCACGGCTCTCCAGCAGAGAAATTATTTCCGGATCGATGCTCTCGATCTCTCCCACCTGGCCGATGTCGAGCATTTCGCCGCTGTTGTCCTCGTTCTGCACCAGCATCTTCCTGGCGCGGATGAACGAGCCGTCCTTGCCCGTCAACCCGATGGCGCGGCCGCCGTGCTGGTTGATCAGGTTGACGATCTCCTTGTTCACCAGCCCGCCGAGCACCATCTCGACCACGTCCATGGTCTCGCGATCAGTGACCCGCATGCCTTGGACGAACTCGCCCTTCTTGCCGAAACGTTTCAGGACCTCGTCGATCTGCGGCCCGCCGCCGTGCACCACGACCGGGTCCATGCCGACCAGTTTCAGCAACACCACATCGCGCGCGAACGAGTGCTTCAGTTTCTCATCCGTCATCGCGTTGCCGCCGTACTTGACCACGATGGTTTTGCCGTGGAAGCGGCGGATGTAGGGCAGCGCCTCGGTGAGAATCTGTGCCTTGTGCGTGGCGTCGGTGGCTGAAATGGGCATGGTGCGCTCGCTTGGTCGTGGAGCGCGAATTCTACCGCGGGAAATTCTCCCTCAGAGAAAAACAAAGGCGGCCGCAGCTCCAGCACGCCCTTGTTGACCTTCGCCTGCGCCGAGGCTTCGTCCACGTCCTGCGCCGCAGACCGGGAAACCTGACCGAAGGGCGGGCAAAAAGGCCGGTGCAGGGCTGCACAGCCCGGGAAGGGGCTCAAAACACCCTGCCCATGGAAGCGTGGTGAATCGCCGCATACTTTGCGGGGTCTTTCTGGAACGTTGTCCTGCAACCGTCACAGCAGAAGTAGTAAGACACGCCTTCGTACTTCTCGATGTGCATCGGATTGGCGGTGCTCACGGCCATACCGCAAACGGGGTTGATGAATTTACCTTCCGCCGCCGCTGTGTCAGGCGCGGTGCGCGAATCTGGCTGGCGCCTATCCTGCCCGGCACCCTCGGCCGCCTCGGGCTTAACCTGCCCGGCGTTCACGGGTTCCTGGCAACGACCGCGCAACAACGCCAGCACTGCGACGATCGCAACCAGCGCAATCTCGCCCGGTGTCTTGGCACCGGCATCCGGGCCCGCGGGGGCCTGCAGGCGCGCAAGCTGTGATTCGTCGACGCCGCGCATCCGCATCACCGCGCGCAGCTTCTCCGCTTTTCGCCGGCTTGCGATCATCAGCACCTGCTTGGCCGGGCTGCGCAAGGCGGCCTCGAGCGCTTCCTCGTCGCCCTGCCCCTGTGTGGCGACCAGGACGACGGGCGCTTCACCCGGGGTATCGGTGAGCCTGATTCGGAGCCGTTCCGCAAGGAACCGCGCCTCGGCGGCGGCGGGCGTTTGCATCCACCCGCCTGTCGGTTTCGTAGCTCCATGCACGGACTTCCACGAAGGTGCGCCATGCGCTGGCCCGGCTTTCGGATTGTGATTCTCTTCGCGTCATGTGCGGCCGGTCTGTTCGCCCTGCCCGCCGCCGCGCAGGGCAAGCCGCCGGCGCGGCAGGATCTCCTTCCGCTAACTGTGTTCAATGCGCTGGTCGACGTCCCCGAACCCCAAGCGCTGGCCGCCATGCAGCGCATCGCTGCGGGCTGGCGCAACGCCTACGCCCCGATGCTGATCGAAGCGATGTACTTCGCCAGCAGCCGGCGCGTGCAGGCCGGCATCGCCCAGCAGCTCGAGCACGCGTCCGGGCGCCCGTTTGACGGCGATTTGAACGGTTGGTACCACTGGCTGTGGTCGATCCAGCCGGGCGAGCACCCGGAGTATGCGGAGTTCAAGGCCGCGCTCTACGAGCGAATCGACCCGCGCTTTCGCGATTACTTCGGCAACCATCCGCAAGCGGTCATCCGGCTGGACGAGATCCGCTGGGGCGGCGTACGCCGTGACGGCATTCCGCCGCTCAAGAACCCGAAAATGATCCCGGCGCAGCAGGCGAGCTATCTGCAGGACGACAACATCGTCTTCGGCGTCGCCATCGACGGCGACGTGCGCGCCTACCCCAAGCGCATCCTCGCCTGGCACGAGATGGTGAAGGACCGGATCGCTGGCCGCGAACTGAATGGCGTGTACTGCACGCTGTGCGGGTCGATGATCCTGTACGACGCCACGGTTGATGGCGTGCACCACGAACTGGGCACCAGCGGCTTCCTGTACCGCTCCAACAAGCTGATGTACGACCACTCCACCAAGTCGATGTGGTCGACGCTCACCGGTACGCCGGTGGTGGGGCCGCTGGTCGGCAAGGGCATCGAGCTAAAGTCGCTCTACGTGGTTACCACCACCTGGAAGGAATGGAAAAGGCGCCACCCCGGCACGACGGTGCTGTCGCTCGACACCGGACACGAGCGCGACTACGCCGAGGGCGCCGCCTACCGCCAGTATTTCGCGACCGACCAGTTGATGTTCACCGTGCCGAAACTGGACCCGCGCCTGCCCAACAAGGCCGAGGTGCTGGCGTTGCGCTTTGCCGAAGCGCCGGGCGAGCAGCTCGCCATTGCCGCCGATTTCCTTGCCGCCAGGCGCGTCTACCACGATCGCGTCGGCAGCGTGAGCTTCGTGGTGCTGACCGATTCGAGCGGCGCGAATCGCGTTTACGAGTCGCGCGGCGTGGCGTTCGCGAGCTGGAACGCGGAGAACGTGGCGCGGGATCGCGAGGGCCGCGTCTGGAAAGTGGACGAGGCCCGGCTCAGCGGGCCGGGCGACGAGACGCTGCGGCGCCTGCCGGCGCATCGCGCCTTCTGGTTCGGCTGGTACGCAGCGTACCCGAAGACCCGGCTGGTGAAATGACACGCCGCACCGGTTTGCTCACCCGCGAGGACATCGCCGCCTCCACCCCGTTGCCGGCCCCTGGCGAAGGCATCGCGCCGATCGCGCGCGCGGCTACCAGCCAATGCGCTGCTCGAGGGTGATGCGCTCGACGTTCATGCCCATCCAGTCCTCGAACTGATTCCACTGGCCGTACTTCGGCCGCAGATCCTGTTTGATGAGCTCGGTGATCTTCTCGAATGCGTAGGGATTCCCGATCGGGCTTTCGCCACTGCCGCGGTGAGGTCCTCGAGGTATTCGCGCAGCTCAGTCACCGCCGATTTCGGCGCCCAGGCCGGGCCGTGCCCGGGAACTACGCGGTCGAAATCGAGCTGCTCGATCTTCCTCAGCGCCGCGATCCAGTCCTGCGGGAAAAAATCCGGCATAGTGCGGAACGCCACGCGGCCGGGTGTCACCACTTCGATCGTGTGAAGGATCTGCTCCTTCGTTTTCTCCTGCGGAAGCGCTTGCCTAAACGGGGTTTTTGGGTGCAGGATTTTCCATCGTGTGACTTGCCCACGCTCGATGCACCACGCCAACGCGAGCACGACGCCAAAATTCCGCGCCTGACGCGGCCTTCGATCGGCGTCGCGCGGGATTCCCACGCCGATTCCTCACCGCCAGGGGCGGGCGGCGCGGATAGATTTGCCTATCGCTTCGCTAAATCAGCCGCGCAACATTTGCGGAAGGTCCGTGAGCGCCCGGACGATCTGGGCCGCGTCGAATCCGAGATCCTCCGGCGGCTCGGCGGCGCTGCGCTGGATCCAGAATGTGATCAAGCCAGCGGATGCGGCGCCCGCGGTATCCCACGAGTTCGAGGAGACGAAGCCCAGCTCGGGATTGCTGACGTTCAATTTTTCGGGGCCGAGGTTGTAGACCCGCGGGCTGGGCTTGAAGATCCTGACGTCCTCGACGCTGATATTGCTGTCGAGCAGGTCGGCAATCCCGGCGCTTTTCGCCGCCGCCGCCAGCATTTTCGGCTCGCCGTTAGACAGGACAGCCAGCCGCAGGCCCAGTTTCTTCAGCGCTTCCAGGCCCGGCTTGACATCGGGAAACGCCGCGAGGCTCAAGTACGCATCCATCAGGCGCTTGCGCTTGTCGTCGGTGAGGTCGAGCTTCAGGCTCTTCGAGGCGTACGACAAGCCATCGCCCGTCAGCCGCCAGAAGTCCTTGTGGCGGCCCATGAGGCTCCGCATCATGCTGTACTGGAGCTGTTTCACTCGCCACAACTGGGCGAGCGCGTTGCCCAGCCCGGGGAACAGCTCCTCACACAATGCCGTCACCGAAAACACGTCGTAAAGCGTCCCATAGGCGTCGAAAGCAAGCGCCTTGATGCCCTTGAACTTGGCGACCATATCAGCGGCCGAGGCCGCCCCCGATGCCGATACGGCTCCGCCAACTACGGATGCAGCTGCGGCAATCTTGATGAATTCCCTGCGCTCCAGTTTCACCGAATCGGTTGCCATATTCCCCTCCTTCAGTAGTCAGAACAGCTGGTGGTCGAAGTTGATTTGTACTATTTAATTCCATAATCATCAAAAAAATTATCAGGTTAGTTCAGAATAAACTAACCCGCACGCGAAGCAGGTCACCGCAAATCCGGAATACGACAGCCCGGGCAACCCCGGGCTATCTCATGAATCCCCGCTCGAGGTGGGTGCCGGGCATCCGGTTCGATGCCAAATTCGTATATTCGTCAGACCGCATGCTCCGGGCCGGTTCCGGCCAGGGACGCGCGGCCAACTCAATCAACCTGTAGGAGACTTAACATGAAATCCCGCAACCTCGCCGTCACCGCTTTCGCCCTTGCCGCTCTCGCCTCCGGCGCCGCCCTCGCGCAGGACAAGGAAATGGACAGCAAGTCCGCAGTAGAAAAGTGCTACGGCGTTTCGCTCGCCGGCAAGAACGACTGCGCCGCCGGCCCCGGCACCACCTGCGCCGGCACCTCGAAGAAGAATTACCAGGGCAATGCCTGGAAAAACGTCCCCAAGGGCACCTGCACCACGATGAAAACGCCGAAGGGCATGGGCTCGCTCACGGAGATCAAGAGCTAAGACGCACCCTCAGTAAAGCACCTCGTAACCATGACCACAGCTCTCACCGCCGGGCTCGGCCTGAAGCCGCAGCACTATGAGGCGGCGCTGGCCTGCCCGGCGGAAGGGCTGTGGTTCGAGGTGCACCCCGAGAATTACATGGTCGCCGGCGGGCCGCGCCTTGCGTGGCTGGAGGCGATCCGCGCGCGCAAGGCAATCTCGCTGCACGGCGTCGCCCTGTCGCTCGCGGCCGACGCCGTTCCCGACCCGGCACATCTCGCGCGGCTCGGAGAGCTCGCGCGCCGCATCGAGCCGGAGCTGATTTCCGAGCACCTCGCCTGGTCCGCCTGGCGCGGCGCTTATCACCCCGACCTGCTGCCGTTTCCGCGCACGAGCGAAGCGCTCGCGCGCATCGCCGACAACGTATCCCGCGCGCAGGACGCCCTGCAACGGCGCATCGCGGTCGAGAATCCGTCGCACTACCTGCGGATCGACGGCCATGCCTGGGATGAAATCGATTTCCTCGCCGAGCTGGCGCGCCGCACCGGCTGCGGCCTGCTGCTCGATGTGAACAACGTGTACGTCGGTGCGCACAACCTGGGCTATTCCGCCGAGGCCTATATCGACTCATTCCCCGGCGAGCCGGTGATGGAAATCCACCTCGCAGGCCACACGCCGGACCCGAAGCTGGGTGCGGCGCTGCTCATCGATACTCACGACGCGCCGGTCGCCCCCGAGGTCTGGGCGCTTTACGAGCGTCTCATCCGCCGCATCGGCGCGCGTCCGACGCTGATCGAGCGCGACGACAAGCTGCCCGACTTTGCCGCGCTCCTTGCCGAGCGCCAACGCGCCGACGCCGTGCTGCACGCTCCGCTTGCCGCGGCTGCCTGATGAATACGCCGATGCCCGGCACCCTCGCCCGCTTCCAGGACGCCTTCGCGCACGCGCTGCTCGCGCCCGACGCCGGGCCGGCCGCGGAAGTCGCCACGCTCGCCGCGCAACCCGCCTTCGCCATTTACCGCAACACCGTCATGAAGGGCTGCATCGACGCGCTTCAAGCCAACTACCCGGCGGTGGTGAGGCTTGTCGGCGAAGAATGGTTCCGCGCAGCCGCCGCGGTGTACGTGCGCGAGGCGCTGCCCGCCGATCCGACGCTGCTGCGCTACGGCGCGGGCTTCGCGGACTTCCTCGCGCGCTTCGAGCCGGCCGCCGAACTCCCCTATTTGCAAGGCGTGGCACGGCTCGACCGCTATTGGACCGAAGCGCATGCCGCGCCTGATGCAGGCGCGCTCGACGCCTCCGCAGTCGCCCGCCTTGCGCCCGAAGCCCTCGCCAAGACAGTGCTGCATTCGCATCCGGCCGCGCGCTGGGCCTGGTTTGCCGACGGACCGATCTACACGATCTGGTCGCGGAACCGCGCCGACAGCGCGCCCGCCGCCGATCTCGACTGGCAGCCTGAGGGCGCGCTACTCGTGCGCCCGCGCGACGCAGTCGAGTGGACGGCGCTAGACGCCGCGGCCTGCGCGTTTCTGGATGCCTGCGCTGCTGGCAGCACGCTGGCCGGGGCGGCACAGGCCGCGCTCGAGGTGCAAGGAAATGCCGACCTCGCGCGACTGATGTCCACCCTGCTCGAGGCCGGCGCTTTCAGCGGTATGGCCCTCGACGACGACCACAGCTGAAGGAGGTATAACCATGAACCAGGCTTCCGCAACCGCTGCCGGCCCCGCCCAGGGGCTGCGCGGCGCCTGGAACCGCGTCGCCGATCTGCTGACTTTTTTCGTCAGCCACGGGCTGCTCGCGCTCGCCACTCGCGTGGCCGTCGGCGCGATCTTTTTTCTCTCCGGCCGCACCAAGGTGGACGGCCTGCTCACCGTCAACGACAGCGCCTACACGCTGTTCCGCGAAGAGTACAAGGTGCCGCTGCTGCCGCCGGAGTTGGCGGCGCATATCGCTACGTACGCCGAGCACCTTTTTCCCATCCTGCTGGTGCTGGGCTTGTTCACGCGGCTGTCGGCGCTCGCGCTGCTCGGCATGACCGCGGTGATCCAGATCTTCGTCTACCCCGGCGCCTGGCCCACGCACCTCTCGTGGGCCGCCCTGATGCTCTATCTGGCCGGCCGCGGCGCCGGCCGGGTGTCTATTGACCATGCGCTCGGCCTAAAATAGGCGCCAGCGCGGATACTGCGTCCGGAGATCGTTGAATGCACGCCACCCTGTCCCGCCTTGAAGTGAGTGAATTCCCGGCGATCCGCCGCAAGCGGCTGGAGACACTGCAGGTGAACGTCGGCTACAAGTGCAACCAGACCTGCGTGCACTGCCACGTCAATGCCGGGCCGACCCGCACCAAGCCTTCCTGTCCCTGGGCATGCGCCTCGTTGTGCGCCAGCGTCACCGGAAAGCTCTGCACCTGCTCCTCGACCGCGTTGCGCGCGTGGCCTGTCACCACGACCACCTCGTCGACACCGGCACCGCTGAGGGCGACCAGTTGCCGGCTGATCAGCGGCACTCCCTGAAGCCGTGTCAGCGGCTTGGCCACACCACCGATGCGTCGGCCTTCACCGGCAGCCAGCAGCACCGCACCGATGCGCAACCTCGGGTACAGCCCGCCGCCTTGTTTGAGCAAGCATCCCATGATCGTGATTCCGTCAGTCTGTATCGTGAGTGAAAGCGCGTTCATACCGGTGAATCGGATATGCGCGACAGACTCGCCGGATTATAAGCCGGCATGAACCGTGTGACATGATGTCCGGCGCGATCGGCGCGGGCGGTTGCTCCGCCCGGCCGCCCGCGACTACATCCAGTCGCGCCCGCGCCACGTAACTAGGGGTGCAGAAAGTGCGGGGTCCGGTCCGCATTTCCCAAGCGGGGCCCGCCAACGTTCGTAGGGTTCTGCAGCCGGGCATTTCGACAACTAGCTAGGGAGAATCAAATGGTAGACAGCAAAAAGAGACTCGCCGGCCTTGCGATTGCGGCGACCGCGGCAGCATTATTCATGACAGGTTGTGCAGCACCGGGCGGAGGCACCCAAGGCACCGACTCCGGCTTGGTGAAGGTCAAGTGTTATGGCTCAAATTCCTGTAAAGGCCAAAGCGAATGCAAGACGGCGATGAGCGCCTGCAAAGGCCAGAACTCTTGCAAGGGACAGGGCTTTGGCATGATGACCGACAAGGCCTGCGTCGAAACACTGGGACGTGGTTAGGACGGCAGCATCCGGCGCCCTGCGGCATCCGCCGGGCGCCGCGGGATGCAGCATGTAAGTCGCGCTGCGTCAGCCCGACTATCGTCTCGTTGACTGCGGGCAGCAGCGGCTGCAGGAGATAACCGGGAGAGACCCGCGAATCGATCGGTAACCTCGGCCGGAGATCAGGAGCTTGGCCAAGCGAGGCTTGTGGAAAGGGCCTCCACGGTAGTCGCGGAATGCCGGAAAGCCTCCAGGCCGGCGTAAGCTAACAGTTTTCGAGAGCGACCGATCCTTCTGCCCCCCAAACTCATCATCGATTCTGCCATGACAACGACGCCGGAACTCGGATTCGGGCTGGGATTGAGGACCGATCACTATGAGTCGATTCTCGAATCCGGCCCGCGGGTGGATTGGTTCGAGGCGCTCACGGAAAATTATCTGGTGCCGGGCGGCAAGCCGCTGCATTACCTAGACCGCATCCGCGCTGATTTCCCCGTGGTCCTGCACGGGGTGTCGCTGTCGATTGGCAGCAGCGATGCGCTGGACCGCGATTACCTCAAGGCGCTCAAACAACTGGCGCAGCGGGTGGAGCCGGCCTGGGTGTCGGATCATCTGTGCTGGACCGGCGTTGCCGGCCGAAACCTGCACGACCTTTTCCCGCTGCCCTACACCGAGGAAGCGGCCGGACACGTCGCCGCCAGAGTACGCGAGGTCCAGGATTTCCTGGGACGGCAGATTCTCCTCGAAAACGTATCTACATATGTGAGCTTCCTCCAGTCGGAGATGAGCGAGTGGGAGTTTCTTTCGGAGATCTGCGCGCGCGCGGATTGCCTGATCCTGCTCGACATCAACAATATCTATGTGAGCGCCTTCAACCACAGCTTCGATGCGCAGGACTTTCTGAACGGCGTTCCGGCTGCGCGGGTGCGGCAGTTCCATCTGGCCGGCCACAGCAATTGCGGCACCCATATCATCGATACCCACGACGCCCCGATCATCGACCCGGTATGGGAGCTTTACCAGGCGGCGCTGCGGCGCTTCGGCCAGGTGGCCACCATGATCGAGCGCGATGACCACATTCCGCCGCTGGCGGAGCTGGTGGCGGAACTGGATCAGGCGCGCCGGATCGCTGCGCAAACGCTGGCGGCCAGGGTCGCGGCATGAGCGCCTTTAACGGCACACAGGCACGCTTCCAAGCCTATGTGCTCGCGGGCGACGGCGGAATTGTCGCCGAGATCGCCGGTGCCGACGACGCATTCCGCCGCACCCGGCTCGACATCTATTACAACGCATACCGGCTGCGTCTCGTGGAAGCGCTTTGCACCGATTACGAAATCCTCAAGGCCTACATCGGCGACGAGATCTTCGACGCCATCGTCCGCGATTACATCGACGCGCATCCCTCGGTATTCCGCAACCTGCGCTGGTTTGGTGGGCGCCTCGCCGATTTCCTGCGCGACGAGCCGCGTTATGCCGGTCAGCCGATACTGGCCGACCTGGCGCGGTTCGAGTGGACGCTGGGGCTGGCTTTCGATGCGGCGGATACGGCCGCGCTGCACTTCGAGGACGTTGCCGCAGTGCCGCCCGAAGCCTGGGCCGGGCTGCGCCTCACGCCGCATCCGGCGCTTCACGTCGTTGAACTGCGGACCAATGCCGTTGCGGTCTGGAACGAACTCAAGAATGCGGGCCGCGGAGTCGCGCCGGAGAGCCTGCCTGGGCCGCTGCGTTGGGCCATCTGGCGCAAGCAGTTCTCGCCCTACTTCCGCTCGCTCGAAGCCGACGAAGCCTGGGCGCTGAATGCCATGCGCAATCACCTGAGTTTCGGCGAAATCTGCGCCGGGCTGTGCCAGTGGCTGACCGAAGAGCAGGCCGCGCCACGCGCGGCCGCGCTGCTGCGCAGCTGGGTGGACGAAGGCTGGATTGCATCTCTGGAAACCACGTAGAAGCGGGAAAAACTTGACGCAAAGACGCGAAGGCGCAAAGAAAGGCAAATTGGAAACGGATTACGACGGGGTATAAAAAAGAATCCTTCGTGGTGAGCGGTTTGGTCTAACGCCGCGGCGCGATCAATGTTGGCCGTCCTGGTCGCCCGAGCGCACGATCGCGGTCA
>CAZYTR010000156.1:0-1757 GCA_964650365.1 uncultured Alcaligenaceae bacterium
TGGTGTACATCGGACTGGTGGCGCTGGTGCAGACCGACATGAAGAAGCTGATCGCCTACTCCTCGATTTCGCACATGGGATTCGTGACGCTGGGCATTTTTCTGTTCAACGACCACGGCATGGAAGGCGCGGTGTTCCAGATGGTCTCGCACGGCTTCGTTTCGGGTGCGCTGTTCCTGTGCGTTGGCGTCCTCTATGACCGCATGCACTCGCGTTTGATCGCCGACTACGGCGGGGTGGTGAACCGGATGCCGGTATTTGCCGCCTTCTTCACGCTGTTCGCGATGGCCAATTCCGGTTTGCCGGGCACCAGCGGCTTTGTCGGCGAGTTTCTGGTGATTCTGGGGACGATGGAAGAGAACTTCTGGTACGCGTTCGCCGCGGCGAGCACTCTGCTGTTCGGTGCCGCCTATACGCTGTGGATGATCAAGCGCGTCGTTTTCGGCGCCGTGGCCAACGGCCAGGTCGCGGCTTTAACAGACATCACCCTGCGCGAGGGGCTGGTGCTGGGTCTGGTCGCGATCGCGGTGCTGGCGATGGGGCTGTATCCACAGCCATTCGCCGCGGTGCTGCATACTGCGGTCAACGAACTGCTGACGCTGGCAAACCAGAGCAAATTGTGAAGAACCCGGCCGAGAGGCGAGAGGCGAGAGGCGAGAGGCGTACACCGGCATCCGCTTTCGGGGTTCTCGCCCGTCACCCGTCACCCGTCACCCCTCACTGATTCTATGGATTACGAGATTCCCGATTTTCTGCTGGCGGCTCCCGAGATCATTCTGCTGACGATGGTCTGCGTCATTTTGGTCGTGGACCTGTTTCTGTCCGATGCCCATCGGGTCTGGACTTATGCGCTGAGCCAACTGTCACTGATCGGCACCGCGGCAATCGTGTTCGTCATGGGCGGGGAAGAGGTCGCCTATACCTTCAACGGCATGTTCGTGGACGACCCGATGGCGGACGTGCTCAAGATCGCGGTTTGCCTGACGGTGGCGGTCATGCTGGCCTACTCGCGCGCCTACATTACCGCGCGCGACATGTACCGCGGCGAGTTCTTCGTGCTTTCGCTGTTCGCCACGCTCGGCATGATGGTGATGATCTCGGCGAATCACTTCCTGGTGCTTTACCTGGGGCTGGAGCTGCTGTCGCTTTCTCTCTATGCCATGGTGGCGCTGCCGCGCCACTCCGGCAACAGCACCGAGGCGGCGATGAAGTACTTCGTGCTCGGCGCGCTGGCCTCCGGCATGCTGCTCTACGGCATGTCGATGATCTACGGCGCCACCGGGTCGTTGGAGATCACCGAAGTGGCGCAGCGCATATTCGACGGTGACGCCATTCCGACCATCCTGATTTTCGGGCTGGTGTTCGTGGTTGCCGGCATCGGTTTCAAGCTGGGCGCCGTGCCGTTCCACATGTGGGTGCCGGACGTCTATCACGGCGCGCCGACAGCGGTGACCCTGCTCATCGGAACCGCGCCCAAGCTGGCGGCGTTCGCGTTCATCATGCGCCTGCTGGTCGAGGCGCTGGGCATGCAGCAATTGCTCGTCGAATGGCAGCAGATGCTGGTGATCCTGGCGGTGGCCTCCCTCGCGCTCGGCAACATCACTGCGATCGCGCAGACCAACCTGAAGCGCATGCTGGCCTATTCGACCATTTCGCACATGGGTTTTCTGCTCCTCGGCATCCTCAGCGGTACGCTCGAGGGATTCGGCGCGGCGATGTTCTACACCGTCATTTACGTGCTGATGGCAATGGGCACT
>CAZYTR010000157.1:0-10117 GCA_964650365.1 uncultured Alcaligenaceae bacterium
AGCATCGCCAGCGCTTCAGATTCCTGCAACGGGTCGGCCAACGCGACCCCGGCGGTAAACCCAAGCCCGAACAACGTGGGAAGCAGGAGCGCCGAGCGAGCCATTGTCAACGCTGTTCCTGATTCTGCCCGGATACGGTCCGGACGTAGGAAGCCACACCCTGCATCACCGTGCTCGGGGAAAACTGCTGGTGCGCGAGCAGGTAGTCGTTGACGGCGCCATTGGCCGGCGAGGCGGCCAACTGGGTCTGGGCTCCCGGCGGCGACTGATTGACGGCAAGGTTTTGCTGCGGAACGAAGGGATTGTCGAAAAGGGCGAGCCATGCGACCAGCGCCACGCCCCCGACCGAGGCGGCCGCCGAAATCGCCAAGCGGCGGACGTTTCGCAACTGCATTCGCGGCCTGGGCGCCAGTACCGTCGGTTCGGCGGCGAGCCTGGCGCTGATTTTGACCACCAGACCAGGTGAATACCCCGCTTCACCGCGCATTGAATCCCCGATCAGGTGGTAGGTCTCCCAGGCGCTAAGCAGTTGCGGATCTTCCTTCAGCCGCCTTAGCTGACCGGCTGCCTCGCGGCCCTCGAGTTCGCCATCCATGAATGCAGAGATTCTCTCCATACTCACCACCTCTTGTCCTTGCTCGTACCCAACAACGGGCGCAGCCTGTCCGCAATGGTCTCTCGTGCCCGGAAAATCCGCGAACGCACCGTGCCGATGGGGCAGTTCATCACATTTGCGATGTCTTCGTAGCTCATTCCTTCGATCTCGCGCAGGGTAATCGCGGTGCGCAACTCATCAGGCAGCGCTGCCATCGTCTGGTTCACGGTGTCCGCTATTTGCTTGGTCATCAGTTCCGCTTCGGGAGTATTCAGGTCCCGGAGTTGGTCGCCATCCTCGAAGTTCTCCGCCTCCTCGCTGTCAAACTCGGTGGTGGTGGGGGCGCGCCGCCCCATCGCCACCAGATAATTCTTCGCGGTGTTGATCCCGATCCGGTACAGCCAGGTGTAAAACGCGCTGTCGCCCCGGAATGAGGGCAACGCCCTGTAGGCCTTGATGAATGCCTCCTGGGCAACGTCTTCCACTTCGGCAGGGTCGCGAATGAAACGGGACAGCAGGCGTCCAAGCTTGCGCTGATACTTCACTACCAACAGCTCGAAAGCGTGCTTGTCTCCGCGTTGAGCCCGTTCGACCAACTGCTGGTCGACTTCACGGTCTCCCATCTAGCCGCATTTCCTGAATATTCTGCTTGTTGATCGCACTGTCGCCTCGAATGGGCGCCTAATTATACCCGCCGAGACTTATCCAGGAAACGCGCCGCGATTTGCTAAGCCACAGACAGCGATCGCCCGGCATTAGTTCACCAGGCTTTGGGGTTATTTGTCCGACGCCGGTCGGGTGCTGGCGGTTGGGGTACACTGCCGCGCTCCGAATCAGCGAGAAACTCATGACGCGTTTCGATGTCGCGATAGCCGGCAGTGGCCTGGCCGGCCTTACGGTCGCGCTCAATCTGGCCGACCGCAAGAAAGTCGGCATCATCACCAAGCGCGAATTCCTGGACGGCGCCTCCAACTGGGCCCAGGGCGGCATTGCCGCGGTGCTCGCCAAGGATGACTCGCCCGAGGATCACATTCGCGACACTGAGATCGCCGGCGCCGGACTGTGCAACACCGAGGTCACCCGCTACGTGGTCGAGCGCGGACGGCAGGCCATAGAATGGCTCATTGGGCAAGGCGTTCCTTTCACCCGGGACGAAACCAGCGATATGGGCTATCACCTCACCCGCGAGGGCGGCCACAGCCATCGCCGTGTAATCCACGCGGCCGACGCCACCGGGCACGCCGTGCAGACGACACTGGAAGCCAAGGTCAAGGCGCATCCGAACATCACGGTGCTTGAGCATCACATGGCCGTGGATCTGATCACCGGGCCCAAGCTTGGACAGCCGGAGCGGCGCTGCCACGGGCTCTACGCGCTCGACGAGACCGCCGCACGGGTGGTTACGATCGGCGCCGACCACGTTGTGCGTGCGACCGGCGGCGCCGGCAAGGTCTACCTGTACACCACCAATCCGGACACCGCGACCGGCGACGGAATCGCCATGGGCTGGCGCGCCGGCTGCAAGGTGGCGAATATGGAGTTCATCCAGTTCCACCCGACCTGCTTGTATCACCCCCATGCCAAATCGTTTCTGATCTCGGAAGCGGTGCGCGGGGAAGGCGGGGTGCTGCGGCTTGAGGATGGCAGTCGCTTTATGCCGGCGCACGACCCGCGCGCCGAGCTGGCGCCGCGCGACGTGGTGGCGCGGGCGATCGACTTCGAAATGAAGAAGCGCGGCCTGGACTGCGTTTACCTGGACATCACCCACAAGCCCGTGGCATTCCTGAAAGAACACTTCCCCAACATTTACGCCCGCTGCCTGGAACTGGGCATTGACATCTCCAGACAGCCCATTCCTGTGGTTCCGGCCGCGCACTATACCTGCGGCGGCATCCAGACGGACAAAAACGCGTGTACCGACCTCGCCGGCCTGTACGCGGTGGGTGAGACCGCGCACACGGGTCTGCACGGCGCCAACCGGCTTGCCAGCAACTCGCTGCTGGAATGCCTGGTGTTCGGCCAGGCCGCCGCCCGCTACATCCTTGGGCAGCCGGGCGCTCGTTCCCCCACCCTGCCGCAGTGGGACGAAAGCCGGGTCACCGATGCGGACGAAGAGATCGTGATTTCACACAACTGGGACGAATTGCGCCGGTTCATGTGGGACTACGTCGGCATCGTCCGCACCAACAAACGCCTGGAGCGGGCGCAGCATCGCATTCACCTGTTGACCGAAGAGATCCAGGAGTACTACTCCAATTTCCGGGTCACCGCTGACCTGCTCGACCTGCGCAACCTGGTGGCCACCGCCGACCTGATCGTCAGGAGCGCCATGCTGCGGCACGAGAGCCGGGGCCTGCATTTCAGCCGCGACTATCCCCAGCAACTTTCCGTGGCGCGCGACACCGTATTACAAATGGGGTGAATCGGTCATGTCCGGGCGCGCCCGATAGCGCAGCCAGACGCGCAGCTGGCGTCGCTCTTCCGCTGCAGCGCTGTCCGGCATCACCACCACGGAGCGGAGCCTGCGCCCGCCCTCTGGCCGCAAGTTAATCACCGTAAACAGTGCGGAAACGAAGGACGAGCCCGCTACCGTGCCTTCGAGCACTGCCCCACTGCGGGTCAGCAGTTCGCAGCTTCCGTGCTCGCGCAGCGTCACCTCGATCACTGCATCGCCCGACAACCGTAAAGCGTCGCGGCGCAGATGAAATACCAGGCTTGCGCACAGTGCAGTGGTCAGCATCGCAATCGCCCACCAGGCCGGAAGGAACGCGAGCACGCACGCGCCGGCGATGAGGTGCACGATTACCAGCAGGGCGGCCAGAGAGCTCGACGGGGCGATGCGGATGCGCAGCAAGCGTTTTCCTTGATATGTGGACTTATAATCGCCCGAAAGCAGATTCTTGAACCATGGGACACCCCTACGACTGGAACCATATCGCCGACGCCGCGCAAGGCGCCCCGCACCCGCATTTTGGCGATCCGCGGGGCGAACTCGAGGCCGCCCGCTCGCGCGCAGTGGTCTGCCCGTTGAGCCATTTCGATCTGCTGCGCGTTTCCGGCGCCGATGCGCAGACCTTTTTGCAAGCCCAACTGACCTGCGACGTGCTGCAGGTCACGCCAACTGCGGCGCGATATGGCGGCTACTGCACGCCCAAGGGCCGCTTAATCGCCGATTTTCTGCTGATGCGCACGCCACAAGCTTACCTGATGCATCTGCCCGCGGATTCCTGCGCAGTGCTGGCCGAGCGCTTGCGCAAGTTCGTGCTGCGGGCCAATGTCGAGATCGGGCGCGAAACCGCGCTACGAGCGATCGGCATCGGCGGTCCGGATGCGGTGACGCTGCTGCAGCAATCCGTGGGCGAGCTCCCGCGTTTGCCGCTCGAATCGGTTCATCATCCGAGTGCCACGCTGTTGCGCCTGCCCGGAGCCACGTTTCTGGCCGTTGCGCCACAGCCGGATATCGCCGGTCTATGGGACGTGCTTGCCCGTCAGTCCACTCCGGCCGGAATGGACTGCTGGAACTGGCTGCAGATCCGTGCCGGCATACCATGGATCACCGCTGCCACCCGGGAGCGGTTTGTGCCGCAGATGGTGGCACTGGACACCATTGGCGGCGTCGATTTCCAGAAAGGCTGTTATCCGGGCCAGGAAATCGTCGCGCGCACGCATTACCTGGGCGAAGTCAAACGCGCGTTGCGCTTCGGCCACAGCGAAGGCCTGGCAGCGCCCGCAGATGCGCTGTTGAGCGAAGGCGGACAGTCCCGCGGCATGGTGGTGAATGCCGCCCTGGCGCCGGATGGCGGTACCGACCTCCTGGCGGTGGTACAGACCAACATGGATGACGACCAACTTAGACTGCGCAGCGCCGATGGCCCGGGCGTAAGCATCTCGCAACCAAGCGCAGCCCGCCCGACTCAGTGAATCCTGGCGCACGCTGAATCTTGGCACTCTGTTATTACGTCTACTACCGCGTGACGCAGCCGCAAAAGGCTGGTGCTGCGGTGCGCGGATTGCAGTCCGAACTGCTGGTGCGCAGCGGTGTGCGCGGAAGGCTGCTGACCAAACGCGACGAACCGGAATTGTGGATGGAAGTCTACGAAGGTGTGAACGATGCGCCGGCATTCGAAGCGGAGCTGGATCGCCTGATCGCCGCAACGAAGTTTGAAGGCTTGCTCGCGCCCGGCAGCCATCGCCATACCGAGTGCTTCGAAGAACCATGTGCCTGATCCTGCTTGCGCATCGGGCCGTTGCCGGACACGAGTTGGTGCTTGCCGCCAATCGCGACGAGTTCTTCGCGCGACCAACTGAGCCCGCCAGTTACTGGACGGATGCGCCGCACGTTCTCGCCGGGCGCGACCTGGAAAAAGGCGGGACCTGGATGGGTGTGACGCGCGAAGGCCGATGGGCAGCGGTCACCAATTACCGCGACGGCGCTCGCCCCGAAACCGGATCACGCTCGCGCGGGGAACTGGTGGCGCGTTATCTGTGGCAACGTTCATCTGCAGCCTCCTACGCTGCCACCGTAGCCCGCGCAGGGGCCGAATATCACGGCTTCAATCTCCTGGTTGGCGATTCCGAAGGGGTGCATTACGTTTCCAACCGCGGCGCGCGGCCGCGAGTGCTCGAACCGGGAATCTACGGCCTGAGCAATCACCTGCTGGACACGCCTTGGCCGAAGGTAGAGCGCGGCAAGAGCGACATGCACGCGGTGCTCGGCGGCAATCCGGAGGATCCGACCGAGCCGCTGCTGGCGTTGCTGGCCGACCGCCGCCCTGCCGCTGACGACCTCTTGCCCGAAACCGGCGTCAGCCGCGATTGGGAGAAATTGCTGTCCTGCGCTTTCATACGCGCGCCGGGCTACGGTACCCGTGCCTCTTCGGTGTTGCTGATTGAACACCGCGGCGAGGCGAGCTTGCGCGAGCGCTCGTTCGGCGCCAGCGCAGAACTGCTCGAGGACCGCCGTTTCCAATTCACGATTGCGCCCGCTCGCCCGGTGCTCGCGCCTGAAGTTTAGACCTCCCGCCACATCGAGCGGTGCGGTATGCCGGCTTCGATGAATTCTTCGCCTTCCGCAACAAAGCCGTGACGCCGATAGAACGCCACGGCCCGGGACTGCGCGTTCAGCCGCACACGCGGGATGCCGCGGTCGCGTGCCAATCGCAGCAGTGCGTCGAGCAAGGCGCTGCCCACGCCACGCCCGCGCCACGTCTGCAGAACCGCCATGCGGCCGATGTGTCCGTCCGGTAGCAACCGTCCCGTACCGATCGCCTGGCCCGCGACTTCGGCTACGACGTGCTGGCACAGCGCATCGAATTCGTCCCACTCCAGCTCGATGGGCACGGCCTGCTCGCGTACGAAAACTTGCTCGCGAACGACCCGCAGCGCGGCCCGATCGACGTTCCAGTCGGCGGTACGGACGCTGATTTGGGACCTGGCAGTCATCTGCACCTGGCGCAAGGCGCGTCGTCGGACTTACGCAGAGCTTCCCTAGCCATGGATTGTCGCGCTCGAACAGGCCTGCGAGGTCCCGGCTAGATCGTGGCGCCGCCGCCCACCTCGATCACCGCGCCGTTGATGTAACTGGCCTCGTCCGAGGCCAGGAAGGCGTAGGTATTGGCGATCTCTTCGGGTTTGGCCAGCCTGCCCAGCGGAACCCTGGCCACCATCGCCTGCAAAACCTTTTCCGGGATGGTCTTCAGGATCGGCGTTTCGACGAAACCGGGACACACCGCATTGGCACGGATGCCCTTGCGGCCCAGTTCGCGCGCCCAGGTCTTCGCCATGCCGATCACGCCGAACTTGCTCGCGGCGTAGTTGGTCTGGCCGAAGTTGCCGTACAGGCCCACCACAGATGAGGCATTCAGAATCACCCCCGAATTCTGCGCCAGCATCACGTCCACGACCGCGCGGGTGCAGTTGTACGTGCCTTTCAGGTTGACGTCGATGACGCGGTCGAACTGCTCATCGGACATTTTCCTGAACTGCGAGTCCTCGACGATTCCTGCGTTGTTCACCAGTACATCGATGCGGCCGTATCGGGCCACCACGCCCTTCACCATGGCGGCGATGCTGACCTTGTCGACCACGTTGACGACGAAACCGATCGCCTCACCGCCACCGCTTTTGATCTCGGCCACGACCGCGTCCACCTCTTTGTGGTCGAGGTCGCAAACCACCACCCTGGCCCCCTCCCTGGCAAACTTGAGGGCGGTGGCTTGGCCAATTCCACGCGCCGAGCCGGTGATGATGCAAACCTTGTCCTTCAACCGCATTGGTCATGTCTCCTCGTTGGTTGGATATGGTCCGGCCGTTTGACGCGCTGAGAGCTGGCCCGGCAAGTACGAACGGCGCCCTTACACGGGCCGCAGATCGAGTATATCGACCGGCGTTCCGGGTTCGATCAAATCGAATAGTTCGACGACGTCGCGGTTGTACATGCGGATGCAGCCGATCGATCCAGGACTGCCCATCCCCGCTGAGTCCGGGCTGCCGTGGATGTAGATGTAGCGGCGCATGGTATCCACCTCGCCCAGGCGATTGAAGCCGGGCTCGCACCCGGACAGCCAGAGAATGCGAGTCAGAATCCAGTCGCGGCCGGGGAAACGCGCCGACAGCTCCGGGCTGTATACCTCGCCCGTGGGGCGGCGTTTTACGAACACGGTATTGAGTGGTGTGCCCGCGCCGATCCGGGCGCGCACCAGATGCCGGCCGCGTGGCGTGCAAAAGCTGCCGTTCTTTTCTCCGGTACCCCTGTTCGAGGTCGAAACCGGGTAACGCCGCAACAGGCTGCTGCCGTCGAACAATTCCAGCGTCTGCGCGGGCACATTCACGACGATGGATTTCACTGTTCGTTCGCCCCTCTGCGCTCCTGAAAGAAATTCTTCAACAGGCGGCCGCACTCCTCGGCGAGCATGCCGCCAGCCACCACCGTGTGGTGATTCAGCCTTTCCTCCGCAAACAGGTTGAGCACGCTGCCGCAGGCGCCGGTCTTTGGGTCCGGCGCCCCGTAGACCACGCGGTCGATGCGCGCATGCAGAATCGCTCCCGAACACATGGCGCAGGGCTCGAGGGTGACGTAGAGCGTGCAGCCGTTCAGCCGGTAATTGCCAAGGGCCGCAGCCGCGGCACGCAGCGCCAGGATTTCCGCGTGCGCGGAGGGATCGTGCCGGCCGATCGGCGAATTGAAGCCGCTGCCGATGATGACCTCGTCCCGCACCACCACGGCTCCGACCGGCACCTCTCCCGCGTCTCGCGCCTGCCCCGCCTGGACAAGCGCCGCGCGCATGAAATCCTCTCCATACATATTTTAAATCTTATACTTATACTGTACATCTAAGAAACAAAATTAGATGCAGCCAAGCACGTCCGGCCAGGTCATTCCCATTTAACTGCTGCTCGAACGTGCAATTTAATTGTCCATGCCGGTTGAATTTTGACGACCCTTGCACATTGAATATTGACAAGGGATCAAGAGCCCTCCGTAGAGCGCGTGGCTGTGGATAAGTGTAGCGGATTTCGGTGGTCGGACGCCTCCTAAGTCGTTGCATCCGAGCTGGATCGGTACGCGCGACGCAAATGCTCGGATCGTCTCCCGCGGCGGTAATGGCTTGAGTGCCGAGGGTGAGCGTTTGGCTTGCTCGCACCAAGTCCATGAACGCGCGCGCGGCCACGGCTAGGATTTTTTGCTCTCCTCTGGGATCGATGCAACAATAACCTCGTGATTTTTCTGATCAGCGCGGCGCTGGTCTCGCTGCTGCTCGAAGAGTACTTCGATTCCATTGCCATCATTTTCATCGTCGTGCTGAACGCGGTGGGTGTTATCCAAGAATTGAAGCCGGAGCAGGCCCTCGCCGCACCGAAGAAGCGCCGCTGCGACAGGGACGTCATCACAAGACGCCGGAGAGTTTCGAGTTTCCGGGTCTTCAGCCCAGCCGACAACCTCGGCGTTGCAAGCGAGACCTTTGCCTGGATGGTCGCGGTCGTGACACGCGACGGTCCGAGGTGAAGTCCGCTCTGCGGTGCCCGCTAGAGGCTCTCAGCATGCGGTTCGGAAAACGGCAGGACCAGGGGGAACGCATGCACCATCGAATAGCCTGCAACACGCCGCGGCGAGCAGCGCCGTTGTGGGCGCTCGCGGCCGTTTCGCTGCTTGCCGCCTGCCCGGGCGTGGCCATGGCCGCGGAAGGGCCCGCGCTGTTCGGCATCCCGGTGGAATTCATCCTGTTCGCACTGACGTTGCTGGGAGTGGCGGTGTTCCACCACTACACGCTGCAGGTCGCGCTGACCGGACTTGCGGCCATCGTCCTCTTTAAGCTCGGATTCACCGGCTTCAAGGACGGTCCTGGCCTGGGCGGGCTGCTGACGCACTTGCACCATGAGTGGGTCATCCTGACGAACCTGTTGTGCCTGCTGGTGGGCTTCGCGCTGCTGTCGAACCATTTCGAGAAGAGCAATGTGCCGGAAGTGTTGCCGCGCTTCCTGCCGGACGACTGGAAGGGCTGCTTCGTGCTGCTCGTCATCATCTTCGTGCTCTCGGGCTTCCTCGACAACATCGCGGCGGCCCTGATCGGCGGCGCCATCGCGGCGACGGTGTTCCGCCGCAAGGTGCATATCGGCTACCTTGCCGCCATCGTCGCGGCCTCCAACGCGGGTGGCGCGGGCAGCGTGGTCGGCGACACCACCACCACCATGATGTGGCTCGATGGCGTGAGCCCGCTCGATGTGCTGCATGCATACGTGGCGGCAGTGGCTGCGCTGCTGGTGTTCGGCATCCCGGCGTCGTTGCAGCAGCAGCGCTACTCTCCCATCTTTAGGGACGAGCTGAATCACGAGCCGGTGGACTGGGCGCGGCTCGCTATCGTCGGCCTGATCCTAGTTGCGGCGATCGCGACCAACGTGCTGGTCAACCTCAAGTTTCATAACCTCGTGGGTAATTTTCCGGCGATCGGCGTCGCGGTGTGGGTTGCGATCCTGGCCTGCACGCCCTGGCGCAACCCGGAATGGAAGCTGGTGCCGGAAGCGTTCAAGGGCAGCCTGTTCCTGCTGTCGCTGGTGATGTGCGCGTCGCTGATGCCGGTGGAGAAGCTGCCGGTGGCTTCGTGGCAGTCCTCGTTCGCGCTGGGCTTCATTTCCTCCGTGTTCGACAACATCCCGCTGACGGCGCTGGCCCTGAAGCAGGGCGGCTACGACTGGGGCGTGCTCGCCTACGCGGTGGGCTTTGGCGGCTCGATGATCTGGTTCGGCTCCTCCGCCGGCGTCGCGCTCTCCAATATGTATCCGGAGGCGCGATCGGTCGGGTTATGGCTCCGGCACGGCTGGCACATTGCCATCGCCTACGTGATCGGTTTTTTCGTCATGCTGGCGGTAATGGGCTGGGAGCCGCACGAGAAGCACAAGAACACTGCTGTCCCTGCTCCTGTCACTGTGAGCTCGACCGTTCCAACATCTATCCACTAACAAAGAGACTATTCCATGGAAGCGATGCAATGGTTAACGCTGATCGTGTTCGGCCTGACGATCCTG
>CAZYTR010000158.1:0-10434 GCA_964650365.1 uncultured Alcaligenaceae bacterium
CGCGATCGCGCGAAGGCCAGGCACGAGGCCTTGCAATGGGCGCTTACACGGGGTTCGCGCAGCGGGCGCGTGGCGTGGCATTTCGCGCGCGACTGGGCGGGAAAACTAAGGATGAAGGGTGAAGGCGGAAGGCGGAAGTAAACGATCCGATCCCAATGCCGGGGATTGCGCTCATCCTTCTGCCTTCAACCTTCATTCCTCGAAGGTGGTGGAAGTTGCGGCCGCCGTCATCGAGCGCGACGACGGCAGCTTTCTCCTGGCGCAGCGACCGCAGGGAAAGGCCTATGCCGGCTACTGGGAGTTTCCCGGCGGCAAGGTCAAGGCCGGCGAGGCTGTCGCCGAGGCGTTAAGGCGCGAACTCCAAGAAGAGCTGGGCATCGGCCTGGTGCAGGCCTATCCCTGGATCACGCGCGTTTACAGTTACCCGCACGCGACCGTGTGCCTGCACTTTCATCGTGTGCTGAAATGGCGGGGCGAGCCGCATCCACATGAGCAGCAGACACTGGCTTGGCAGCGCTGCGGCGCGTTGTCGGTCGCACCGATGCTTCCGGCCAATGCTCCGGTCCTGAAAGTATTGTCGCTGCCCATCGTTTACGCCATCACCCATGCCTGGGAAACAGGAGTCGAGAGCGCGCTCGCGCAGCTCGACGACGCGCTCGCGAAGGGGTTGCGTCTGGTGCAGATCAGGGAAGGCAGACTCGAAAGACCGGCGCGCGAGGCTTTCGCCGCACAAGTGGTGCGGCGCGTGCATGCCCTGGGGGGGATGGTCCTGGTAAATGGCGATGAACAACTGGCCGGACGGATCGGCGCCGATGGCGTACACCTGCCCGCGCGGGCGTTGATGGCAGCACGGCAGCGGCCCCAATTCGAATGGTGCGGCGCCTCCTGTCACGATGCGGCCGAACTGGCGCGCGCAGCGGAACTCGGCGTCGATTTCGCGGTGCTTGGGCCGGTCCAGGAGACGACTGGTCACCCGGACCTGCCTGGGATCGGCCTGCAGCGCTTCGGCGATCTCGCAGGCGGACACCCGTTGCCGGTGTTTGCGCTTGGCGGGATGCGATTGTCCGATCTAGACAGCGCACGCGCGCACGGTGCGCACGGGGTAGCTATGATCCGCGGAGCGTGGTAGGCGGCCACTCGCGGCGGCGCTAACGCTCCTCGCCTTCAGACTTGCCGGCGTCTGCTTCCTCCTGGGGAATCCGGTAGCCATCGGTGGCCCACTGGCCCAAGTCGATCAGCTTGCAGCGCTCGGAGCAGAACGGCCGGTAGGCGTTGGCCTCACGCCATGGCGTGGCGGTCCCGCATCGCGGACAGCTCACCATCCGCGCCTTGTTCGCTTCGGCTTTCATCGCGGTGAGGCATTCATCACAGGTTGCAGAACGTCAGTTCGAAGTTCACGTCGTCGACGCTGGTGCGCCGCTGAGTTCCGAAGGCAGTGGTGAAGCGCACATTTAACGCGTATTTGTTGGCGCTGATTTCCGGTACGCAGTCGAATGCACTGTCCAGGCGGATGCGCAGCATTTGCGCCAGCCGGCCCGCCATAGTCTGCTGGTACACGCCCTGATGCGCGAGCTGGCTGGTGGTCTTTCCGCTTTCCCGCAGCAATTTCAGGATGATCTGCACGCCGTTGCGGATCGGCAGGAAGGGCGCCAGCCACTCGCCCAGATCAAGACGACGCGCTTCGGCGCTTTGATTGAGCCAGAAGTGATACGAAGGCAGATCGAACTGGCACACGCCGCCGGGTATGGCGGAGCGCTGTTTGATGCTCATCAACCAATCGTTCTCGCGCAACTCCTGACCGGTTTTCCCTGATGAAAGAAACATGTCGGAAATCGCTTTCTCGATGTCGACAAGTACCGATGCCAAGGCCTCCTGGGAAATGGCTGGATTGTGGCGAAGCGTGTCGAGGTGTTGTTTCTGGCGTTCGAGTTCCTGCATCAGGTCGGACTTGAGATCGGCGCGACCTCCGACATCGAGGATCTCGAACAGCGACGTCAATGCAACGTGATGTTCCTCCGGATCGCTTTTTGAGGCGAAATAGTGGGCGCGCCGGTACAGATCCTCCAAGCGCAGCAGGGTGCGAATCCTCTCATTTAGCGGGAACTCGTAGCTGATCACAATGCGGGTGCGGCTACCAGAGTAAGGCCAAGTATTCCCGAAAAGCCTACAAAAATAAAGCTGAAAGCAGGAAAGCCCTGCTGCAACGGTGCCCGCGTGCGGGACTTACGCAGAGCTTCCCTTGCTTTCTGCCGCGAGATCCAGGTATTTGCGATGCCATGCGGCGACTTGCAGCCCCAGGGCGGCAAGGTCGCCGTCATTGCGAATCACGTCGTCAGCGCGGCGCAAGCGCTCGACTTGCCCGACTTGGGAGGCCATGATCGCCAGAATTTCTTCGCGCGGCAGGCTGTTACGTCGCCTGACGCGCTCGATTCGAGTCTCCTGATCGCTGTCTACGACCAACACCCGCCGCACCAGCGTCCGAGAAGCGCCGGATTCGAAAAGCAGCGGCACCACCAGGATGACGTAGGGTGCGGTCGAAATGGCGACCCGGCGCTCGGCTTCGCGCCGGATCAGCGGATGCAGGATGGACTCCAGGTCCTTCTTCGCCCGCGTATTCTCGAATGCCAGTTTGCGCATCCGCGCACGGTCCAGAGCGCCGTCTGCGGTTACGAACTGCGGACCAAATCGACGCGCAATCTCGCCCGCAGCCGCTTGGCCCGGTCCGGTCAGCACGCGCGAGATCTCGTCGGTGTCTACCACGCCGGCACCGCGCTCCGCGAACATTTCGGCAACCGTGGTCTTGCCCGAGCCGATCCCTCCGGTGAGACCGACGGCAAAAGTCATCGTCAGAACAGCTGCAGGTAAGTCCGGTTGATCGTCTCGCCCCAGAACAGCGCGATCAATCCCGCCGCGGCAATGTACGGCCCGAACGGAATCGGCGTGTTGCGGCCGTGGCGGGCGAAAACGATCAGCCCGATGCCGACGAGCGCACCCACCAGGGAGGAGAGCAGGATCACAACCGGCAACATTTTCCAGCCCAGCCACGCACCGATCGCGGCGAGCAACTTGAAGTCGCCGTAGCCCATCCCTTCCTTGCCGGTGGCGAGTTTGAACAACCAGTACACGACCCACAGTGACAGGTAGCCGGCGGCAGCCCCGATGACCGCTCCCTGCAGTGGCACAAAGGTGCCGTTCAGGTTCACCAGCAGTCCGAGCCAGATCAGCGGCAGCGTGATGTCGTCCGGCAGCAACTGCGTATCGATATCGATTACCGTCAGTGCGATCAGCGACCAAGTCAGGAACAGAGCGCCCACCGTCGCCAGCGTCAGCCCGTAGCGCCAGCCGATATAGCCGGAGAGGATGCCGCCGAGCACCTCGACAATCGGGTAGCGGATACTGATCGGTGCCTTGCACGCGGAGCAACGCGCACCCAGGAGCAGATAACTCAGGATCGGAATGTTTTCCCAGGCGCGGATGCGGTGGCCGCAGCGCGGGCAGGTCGAAAGCGGCATGACCAGGTTGTAGCGCACGGTTGTGCCCGTGCTCCTCAGCTTAGCCGCTGCATCAGCAGAACCTTTCTGCTCCAGGAGATCGGCTGCCTGTGCGTCCCACTCGCGCTCGAGCATTTTTGGGAGACGGTGAATGACCACGTTGAGAAAACTCCCGACCACCAGTCCGAGCAGGGTGCAGACCAATGTCACGATTACCGGTTCATTCATGATTTCTATGAATTTCATGTTTCAGCATTGGTTCGGCACGCGCATCAGGTCGTGCCCGAACCGAAAGCGCCGGCATTGGGGCCCGCAGTAGTGCATACGGCCTCCGGCATCGCAGGCGCGTCGCACATCAGGCTGTTCGACGACGTCGTGCTGATAAAAAAAGCGCCCGAACTCGTCGGGCGCGCAATTGATCGAACCTATCGTCGCTTATACGGCCTGGCCCATTTTGAAGATCGGCAGGTACATGGCGATCACCATTCCGCCAATCAGTACGCCCAGAACCACCATGATCATCGGTTCCATCAGGCTGGACAAGGCTTCGACCGCATCGTCCACTTCCTGCTCGAAAAAGTCGGCGACCTTGCTGAGCATCCCGTCCAGCGCGCCCGACTCCTCGCCGATCGACACCATCTGCAGAACCATGTTCGGAAAGACGTTCACGTTGGTCATGGCGTTGGTGAGACTTACGCCGGTACTGACGTCCTGCTGGATTTTCTTGGTGGCCTCGTAATACACGTGGTTGCCTGCGGCGCCGGCTACCGAATCGAGCGCCTCCACCAGTGGCACCCCGGCTGCGAACATGGTCGACAGCGTGCGGGTCCAGCGCGCGATGGTGGCCTTGCGGATCAGCGGACCGAACACCGGCACCTTGAGGAACAACCGGTCCATCACCATCTGCATCTTTACGGAACGCTTCCAAGTGTAGAAGAAGAACCATATGCCAAAGCCCAGGCCGCCGAATATCGCCCACCACCATTGGACGAAAACATCCGAAATCGCCATCACGAACAGTGTGGGTGCGGGGAGGTCGGCGCCGAAGTTCGAGAACAGATCCTTGAACGCCGGGATAACGAAAATCATGATGATCGCGGTGATGATGAATGCGACCACTATGATCGACACCGGATAGAACAGCGCGGCCTTGATCTTGCTTTTGATCGCAAGAATCTTTTCCTTGTAAGTAGCCAGACGGTCCAACAGGCTGTCGAGAATGCCGGCCTGCTCGCCGGCACCCACCAGGTTGCAGAACAGCGCGTCGAAATGCAGAGGATACTTTCGGAAAGCGGCGTTCAGGCTGTTGCCGGTTTCCACTTCATTCTTGATATTCATGAGCAGCCTGGCCACCGCCGGATTGGAGTGCCCCTTGCCGACGATATCGAAGGCCTGCAGCAATGGCACGCCCGACTTCATCATCGTCGCTAGCTGGCGGGTGAAGAACGTGATGTCCTTGTCAGTGACCCTGCCGCCCATCCCCATCTTCTGGCGCCTGATCTTGAGGACCGTGACGCCCTGGCGGCGCAGTACCGAATTGACCACCGCTTCGCCGCCGGCGCGCAGCTCGCCTTTGATCAGTCTGCCGGACTTGTCCTTGCCTTCCCAGAGATAGGTGTATTCCTTGATCCTGTCGCGTACTGCCCCTGCTGCGGTAGCCATAGCGTTACCTCGTCACATGTTGTTCGTTGGTGCAGGCATCGACTTCTTCGAACGAAGTCACGCCGTGCCGCACTTTCGCCAATACTGATTGCCGCAGGTCGCGGATACACTCACGCCGCGTTCGGGCACGAGGCCTCATCGCTTCATCGCGCGGCCGAGGCCGGAAAGGGCGCCTTCTCGCGTCGCCGCAACCATCTATATGGCCGGCGGTTTAGACACCCGAATCATGCACCCAGCACACCTTAAAGTAAAGACGGAAGTCCTTGATAAATGGCCCTGATTAAACGTCTTTTTCGGGTGGCAGCAGGCGCACCGAGCGAATCACCCTGTCCTGGGTCTGGAGCACCTCCAGGGGGTATCCGGCCAGCTTGAGGCTGGTCCCCGGCTCCGGGATGTCCTGCAGGTGCTCAAGTATCAGGCCGTTCAGGGTCTTGGGGCCGTCGAGGGGAAAGCGGTAGCCGAGCTTGCGGTTCAACTCCCGCAGCAAGCTGCCGCCCTCCACGATGATGCTGCCGTCTTCCATGCGGCGGAAGCGCGCGGTTTGCAGCGGAGAATGCGTGGTGAACTCGCCGATGATCTCCTCGAGGATGTCCTCGAACGTTAGCAACCCCTTGAGCTCCCCATACTCATCTACCACCAGCGCCATCCGGTCCTGCTGTTCCTGGAAATTTTGCAACTGGGTGAGCAGCGGGGTATCCAGCGGAATGAAATACGATTCACGCATGATTTCCTTAAGAGTGTCGGCGCTGATCTGTTCACCTTCCGAAAGGTTCAGTACCTTGCGCACGTGCACGATGCCGACAATGTCGTCCAACCGCCCGCGATAGACCGGCAGTCGCGTGTGGTTGCTGGTAGCGATCTGCCGGCGGATCTCGTCGGGAGACGATTCGATGTCGATGGCTTCGATCTGGTTGCGCGGGGTCATTGCGTCCTCGACGGTGATTGACTCGAGGTCGAAAAGGTTGAGGAGGATGTTCTGGTGCTTTTGCGGCAGGAAATTGGCGCCTTCCAGCACCAGGGTGCGCAATTCCTCCATGCTCAGCGTATGCGTCTGGCTGTTCTGCGGCTTCAGCCGCAGCAGCCACAGCAGCCCGCTGACGAAAAGGTTGATGAACCAGACGATTGGATAAACCAGCTTGAGCAGCGGTGAGAGCACATAGGCCGCCGGAAAGGCAATGCGTTCCGGATAGGTCGCCCCGATCACCTTGGGCGTGATCTCGCTGAAGATGAGAATTGCAAGAGTGACCGCAAGAGTTCCCAGCATGAGCGCCAATTCGCTCTCGCCGAACAATCTGAAAGTGATGACCGTGACCAGCGCCGCGGCGGCGGCATTGACCAGGTTATTGCCGAGCAGCACCACGCCCAGCAGGCGGTCGGTCCGGGAAAGCAACTGGGCAGCTAGGCGGGCACCGCGGTGGCCGGTCCTCGCGAGATGTCTCAACCGGTAGCGGTTGAGCGCCATCATGCCGGTTTCGGAAATGGAGAAAAAAGCGGAAATGACGAGCAGGACTGCAAATGCGATCAGCAGCGTATGGAGCGGAATTTCGTCCAAGTGCGATTACCACCGTGTCGAGGAGTCGAAATCAGTATCGGCAGCGGGACAAACAGTGTCAAGGCAGTCGCCGCCGCGATTACCTCTGGTTACAGCGCAGCTGTCATTCAGCGTTGCAACAGCACCTCGAGCACGAACTTGCTGCCGATGTAGGCGAGCACAAGCCACAGGAAACCGGCGAGCGTCCAGCGCATCGCCACGCGTCCGCGCCAGCCGTAGAGCGCACGCCCCGAGAGCAGTGCTGCGAAGGTGATCCAGGAGAGGACGCCGAACACCGTTTTGTGGGTGAATGACATCGGCTTGCCGAATAAAGTTTCCGAAAACAGGATGCCGCTGCCCAGTGTGAGCGTGAGCAGCACGAAGCCGGCGGCGATGATGCGGAACAACAACTGCTCCATTGCCAGAAGCGGCGGAAGCCCCTGAAGGAATCGCGGCAGGTTTCCGCGGTGCAGGCGTCGCTCCATTATCGTCATCATCAACACGTGCAGAGACGCGATGGTGAACAGGCTGTATGCCAGCAGCGCAATGACCAGGTGCGCCTTGAAGGCGGCAAACTGGGTGTTTGCAAGCGGATGCACTGGCGGCAATGCAAGCGGCAGAAGGGAAAGCACCGCCGCGGCAGGAACGACCAGCACCTGCAAGCCTTCGAGGCGGTAGAAGAAACCGCCGGCCCAGTAGATCAGCACCGTCAGCCAGATGATGACCGAAACCGCGTTGCCGACACTCAGATAGAGGCCCTCCGGCCCAAACGTGGCGCGAGCGAGAAGCCACGCGTGCAGCAACAGCGGCACGATCAGCGCCGCATGCGCCCAGCGTGCCCTCGACTGCCCGCCTTGCGCTGGCGCCGGCAGCAGCACATCGCGCCAGAGGAAAAAGGCCCGCGCGGCGTAGCCGAGACTCACCAGAAGATGAAGTAAAATGTCGCCCATACTAGTGTCCTGTTCCGATGATTCGTGGCTGAAAACCCGGCGAGAATCGACGCCATGCGGTGTTACGAGTCCTCGCCGTGCGTGTCGGAGCGCGGAAGAGGGGCCCCTCCGGGGATCTGACCGCGGCGACACGCGTTAGGCCGGTGGTCGACACGCTATTGGCCGCTTGCACGGTCGCATCCCCGCAAGCGGGGCCCCTGCTCCACGTTCCACCGGCCCCCGCCACTGTCGAGGACTCGCGCCTTGCTTGACGTCGATTTCGCAGGTTTTCCGATCGATGATGGATCGCTGTCACATAGACCATGGGACTGGCTTCCAAGGTTCGCGAGGTATCCCACGAATCAGCGGAATAGGACACTGGCAGATACGTGGACTTGGCTTACGCAGTCTACATTATCCCCATTTGCCCCACATTCCAGGAACATCGCGGATGCTCGATAGCCTCACCAGCCGGCTTGCCGGCGTCGTCAAGACGCTGCGCGGTCAGGCGCGCCTGACCGAAGCCAACATTCAGGACGCGTTGCGCGAAGTTCGCGTTGCGCTGCTCGAGGCCGACGTCGCGCTCCCGGTAGTCAGGGATTTCATCGCACGGGTGAAAGAGAAGGCGGTAGGCGAGGAAGTGATCGGCAGCCTCACGCCCGGGCAGGCGCTGGTGGGAGTGGTGCAGCGCGAGTTGACCGAACTGATGGGCGCTCGCAACGACGCTCTTAACCTGGCGGCTGTTCCTCCTGCGGTGATCCTGCTGGCCGGCCTGCAGGGATCGGGCAAGACCACGACCGCCGGCAAACTGGCGAAGCTGCTCAGTGAGCAAAAGAAGAAAACACTGCTGGCCAGTTGCGACGTCTATAGACCTGCCGCGATCGAGCAGCTTGCGATACTTGCGCGCCAGCTCGGCGTCGATATGTATGCGTCCGGCGCTGCGCAAAACGCCGAGGAGATTGCCGCTGCAGCGCTCGACTACGCGCGCAAGCACTATCACGACGTCTTGATTGTGGACACGGCAGGCCGCCTGGCAATTGACCAGGCGATGATGCGGGAGATTCGCCAGCTTCACGCCATGCTCAATCCGGTGGAAACGCTTTTCGTGGTGGATTCGATGCAGGGCCAGGACGCGGTGAACGTGGCCAAAGCCTTTGCCGATGCGCTGCCGCTCACCGGCGTGGTGCTCACCAAGCTCGACGGGGACGCGCGCGGCGGCGCCGCGCTTTCGGTCCGTCAGGTGACCGGCAGGCCGATCAAATTCATAGGCGTATCGGAACGGCCGAGCGGACTGGAACCGTTCTTTCCCGAGCGTCTGGCCGCGCGCATCCTCGGCATGGGCGACGTGCTGGGGCTGGTGGAGGAGGCGCGCAGAAGCGTTGATGTCGAGGAAGCCGATAAACTTGCCAGGAAAGTGAAGTCTGGCAAGGGATTCGATCTCGAGGATTTCAAGAACCAGATGCAGCAGATGAAGAACATGGGTGGCTTGTCGGCGCTGATCGACAAGTTGCCCGCACAATTCGCGCAAGCTGCCCATGGCGCGCCGATGGATGAACGCGTGATAGGCCACACTGTGGGCATCATCGAATCGATGACGCCGCAGGAACGCGCCAAACCCGAGATCATCAAGGCCTCCCGCAAACGCCGCATCGCTGCCGGCGCCGGGGTGTCGATCCAGGAGGTAAACCGCCTGCTCGGCCAGTTCGAGCAGATGCAGAAAATGATGAAAATGATGGGCAAGGGCGGGCTGCAGAAGGTGATGCGGGGGATGAAGGGCGGATTCCCCGGTATGCGCTAGCTTCCCGCCTGAGTCCCCGATTCCTATCTTCAGTGCCGCAACCTCATCCGCTTCCGGGAGGGCTCAGCGGACGTATGCCCTCCGGTACAATGCCGGTCCCCGCCAAAAGAAGCCCCACCCGATGAATCGAGCGTTGATTGCCGTTGTCGTGTTGTTCTCGTGGTGTTCCGCCGTCCTCGCGGCGGCGGACTACGAGCGCGAGAAACGCTGGTCTGACCAGATCCTGCCCGCGGTCCTGATCGGCGAGCCGGTCTGGCTGAAGCAGAAAAACGGCCACGAGTTCCTGACCCTGCACACCGCGGCCGAGAAGCCGCGTGGCGCCGTCATCGTCGGTCACGGTCGCGGCTGGAATCCGGACTTCGAACTCTACGGTACCTTGCGCGTAAGGATTGCGGAGGCCGGCTATACCACGCTTGCGATCCAGTTGCCGGTGCTCGGGCCGGGTGCAAAGGTCGGTGATTACATTCCGACCTATACCGATGGAGCGGAACGCTACGAGCTAGCGGCCAAATTCCTGCGCGAGAAGGGCTATCGCAACGTCGCCATCGTTTCCCACAGTCTGGGTGCAACCATGGCCAACCACTATCTGATCAAGGCCGACGAAACCACGGTCAAGGCCTGGGTGTTCGTCGGCATCATAAACGGCCTGGAAGAGATGTTCCGCATCAAGATCCCAGTGCTGGATGTATTTGGCGCCAAGGACTGGGAGATCACCCAGGTTGGCGCCTACGAACGCAAGCGCCAGATCGACAAGGTGCCCGGTTCGCAGCAGGTCATCGTCCCCGACGCCCTGCATTTCTTCGAGGGCAAGGAAGACGAACTGGTCAAAGTGATCGTGACTTTCCTCGATCAGGTGTTGCACTCGGGCAAGCTAGGAGAAGCGGAAAAATAACCGCGGGTCAGCACGCCTGCAGGCCCTCTGGCCTAGGGAAGCTCTGCATAAGTCCGACGACGCGCGTTGCGCCAGGTGCGGATGACTGCTAGGGACGCCGGAGCGCGGAACAGGGGCCCCTCTGGGGATGT
>CAZYTR010000159.1:0-6157 GCA_964650365.1 uncultured Alcaligenaceae bacterium
TGGCGGCAGTTTCTTATTTCGATGACCGGCATGCGCTGTCTGCATTGACCCGATTGACAGTACATTTGGCGGGAGCCGCAATATTTCTGTGGGCCGCCGGGCCCTCGGGCAACTGGATTGTGCTTGTGGTTCTTTGTTTCGCAATCGCCTGGATCACGAATCTTTACAACTTCATGGACGGCGCCGACGGTCTTGCTGGCGGCATGGCGGTGATCGGATTTGCGGCTTATGGGTTTGCCGCAATTGCGGCCGACATGCAGGCGCTCAGCCTGCTTGCCTTTTCCATCGTCGCGGCGGCGGCGGGATTTCTGATTTTCAATTTCCCGCCGGCAAGAGTATTCCTGGGGGACGCAGGTTCGATCCCTCTCGGATTTCTCGCCGGCGCGCTTGGTGTATTGGGTTGGTATAGGGAAGCTTGGCCGATCTGGTTTCCGCTGGTCGTGTTCGCCCCCTTCATCATTGATGCCAGCATGACGCTCGTGCGTCGCATGCTGCGCGGCGAACGCATCTGGCAGGCGCACCGCGAACATTACTACCAGAGGCTGATACTTTCCGGGTGGAGTCATCGCCGGACTGTTCTCTGGGAGTATGCGCTGATGGCTCTGTGCGGAATCGTGGCGGTCGCCGGCATCGATACTTCGGCCTTCGTTCTTGGCGCTGCGCTTTCTGCGCTGGCGGCGGTCATGATTGCGGCGATGTGGTCCGTCGACGGGCGCTGGAAGCGGTTTTCGGAAGACACGAATGGTTGACCTGAAGCATATCAATCCGCGATCGCTGCTCGCCTTCGTGCACGATATTGCAGCCGCCGGCATCGTCTGGCTGGTCGCCTTTTGGTTGCGTTTCAATTTCGACATTCCCGCGGAATTTGCCGGGCCGATGTGGTGGACGATCGGCTGGGTCGTGGTAGTGGACGCCGGTTGTTTCCTCGGATTCGGTCTGTACCGCGGCATGTGGCGCTACGCCAGCATTCACGATCTGCGCCTGATCCTGATGGCGGTCGGCGTGGCCGCGCTGGCCTTGCCGGCGTTACTGGTGCTGCTGCAACCCGGATTTACGGTGCCGAGGTCCGTGTACGTGCTGCAGCCGATCCTGCTGGTGCTGGCGATGGGTGGCAGCCGCTTGCTCTATCGCGCATGGAAAGAGCGCCACATCGGCAAACTTGGCGCGCTGTATGGCAAACCGGTGGTGATTCTCGGCGCGGGCGACACAGCGGTGTCGCTGCTCAAGGATTTGGCCGGCAGCAGCGAGTGGCGGGTGATCGGTCTGTTGGACGACGATGACACCAAGCAGCGGCGGCAGATTCTCGGCGTGACCGTGCTTGGCAGGCTCGCCGACTTGCCGGCGGTGGCAGCGCGCTACTCCGTCGAGAACGCCATCATCGCCATGCCATCGGCCTCGCACGGCGTCCGCCGCCGCGTGGTCGGGCTGTGCCAGGCAGCCGGTATCAAGGTGCTGACCGTACCCTCGTTCGATGACCTGATGGGCGGCAAGGTCACGGTTTCCCAGATTCGCGACGTCGAGCTGGACGATCTTCTCGGGCGTGATCCGGTGACGCTGGATAGCGCCGGATTGGCGGAACTTCTGGAAGGCAAGACCATTCTGGTCTCAGGGGCCGGGGGTTCGATCGGAAGCGAGTTGTGTCGGCAGATCGCAAAATTCCGTCCCGCCCGGCTGGTTCTGCTGGAGTGGTCCGAATTTGCCTTGTACCAGGCTGAGCAGGAATTCCGGCGCGAATTGCCGAGCCTGACGATCGCGTGCGCCGTTGGGGACGTCAAGGACCGGGAGCGGATCCGCCACCTGTTATCGAAATACCGGCCGCATGTCATCTTTCATGCGGCTGCATACAAGCACGTGCCGTTGATGGAGGAAGAGAACGCCTGGGAGGCGGTGCGCAACAATGTCCACGGCACCTGTGTGCTGGCCTCCGAGGCCGCCGCGCAGCGTGTCGGCAAGTTCGTGCTGATCTCGACCGACAAGGCGGTAAATCCGGTGAACGTGATGGGGGCGAGCAAGCGGCTTGCCGAGATGGTATGCCAGGCTTTGCAGCGGCCCGACGGCACGCGCTTCGTGATGGTCCGCTTCGGCAACGTGTTAGGCAGCGCCGGCAGCGTGATCCCGAAGTTTCGAGAGCAGATCGCCGCCGGCGGTCCGGTGACGGTCACGCATCCGGAAATCACGCGTTACTTCATGTCCATTCCCGAGGCCGCACAGCTGGTGCTCCAGGCGGGTGCCATGGGTGGCGGCGGGGAGATTTTCGTGCTCGACATGGGCGAACCGGTGCGCATCGTCGATCTGGCGCGCGACATGATCCGCCTGTCCGGACTGGATGAGCATGACGTGAAAATCGTTTTCACCGGCCTGCGTCCCGGTGAAAAACTTTTCGAAGAGGCACTTGCGGATGGCGAGCACACGCTCGCCACGCCCCATCCGAAACTGCGTATTGCGCGGGCGCGCAGCGTCGAGCCGGGCTGGCTGAAGATGCTGCTCGGCTGGCTCGAAGCGGGCTTGCCGCGCGAAGACGGCGAAGTGCGCGCCGAACTGAAGCGCTGGGTTCCAGAGTACTCGGCTTCATCGGTCCAAGATCCAGTGCGGCCTTCTGAGCGGATCCAGAGAGAAGGATCTTTGCCGTGACCACGCTGGCGCCGGTCAGCGGCGGCGATGAGGCTGTAGAAAAAGTCCGAAGTCGATCTACACAAAAATTTGACGCGATATAAACCGCGATTCGATAAGATTGGACTTCAACGATCGACTGCACTGCGATCTCGTTGGAGCTCAGCACGGTCCGCCTTGCCGTAGCTGCGGGATGTAGCTACAATCCACATATGTTCACGTGGGACAAGGACAAGTGCCAAGAAAACCTCGACAAACACGGCATCGACTTCGCAGACGCGGAAAAGATCTTCGCGGGCTACACAGTCTCTGCGGAGGATACCCGCGAGGCCTACGGTGAACAACGGTTCCTCACGCTCGGTTTGCTTCACGGAGAGGTTGTCTCCGTTACGCATACACCACGGGAGGACGACGATCAAATAATCTCAATTCGCAAGGCCACAAAACATGAAGCTCGCTTCTACTTCTCGCAAGTCCCGGACTGACATCAAGCGCTTGAAGTCGATGAAGAACTCCGAAATCATCATCGACAAAGACGCTCCTGCGTGGACACCTGAGATGTTCGCTCGCGCGATGGTCCGAAAAGGCCTCAAGCCAGTACGGACCAAATCCTTGCTGTCGCTACGTATCGACTCGGATGTCTTGGCGTGGTTTCGCGCTCAAGGTCGCGGTTATCAGTCACGCATGAATGCCCTGCTGAGGGCTTTCATGGAGGTTCACAAGTGAGTGACCGATCGCTGGGCTCTAACCGCGTGGTCGAGAACCACGCGCGGCAAGAGTTGCCGAGCGCGGTAGCGGCAACATTATCAGGTACCAACAAAATCGAGGTTGTTTCGTTGGACTACCAATCATGTTTGTTTTAGGGCTTTTTCGACAGCCTCGATAGATGTTTCGCCAAGCGCCGGGCGCTGCCTGAGCCATTCCTGCCTCTTGATGCACGAAAGTTACGTCCGCTCCGGGATCACCATCCGGTCGTGGAAAAACATTTGATGAGTGCGGTCTACTTGCGTAGCGAAGCGTACTTCGTTGTCCCCAGGATATGGGCGTAGTGAATCTGCAGGCATTCAATGATCGCGCCCAGATGGCGGCAGGTTGGCTGATCGCTTTGCTTGGCTTTTCGCTGCCGATCTCCACCGCGATGGACAACGTGCTTCTGGCGCTGATGTTGATCGCATTTGCGCTCAGCGGGCGCTTCCGGGAAAAGCTGCAATCGGTACGAAATCCTGCAGTGATCGCCCTTGCCGGGTTCTTCGCGCTTCTGTGCCTCGGCACGCTTTACGGAAATGCGCCCTCCGCCGATCGCTTCGAGTACCTTGCAAAGTACTGGGACCTGCTGCTTGTCGTTCTGATGGTTCCGCTGTTCGGGGACGAACGCGCCCGACGCCGCGCGCTGACTGCGTTCGCGGCCGCGATGATTCTGACGCTGCTCCTGTCGCTGGGCCTTTCCGCGGACCTGCTTCCTGCGGCAAAGTGGCTGCGCGGCACGGCGGTAAATGCGACGGTGTTCAAACTCCATATGACGCAGAACTTGCTGATGGCATTCGCGGCCTATTTCCTCGCAACTGTGGCGGCTGCTGAATCGGTCAAGTGGCGGCGTCTGGCCTGGTACGGTCTGGCGCTTTTGGCTTTCGTCGATGTTCTGTTCCTGGTCCAGGGGCGCACCGGGCAGGTCGCGCTGCTGGCGCTGACGATCTATTTCTTCGTCCGTCATCTGAGCTGGCGGGGACTGGTCATCGGCATACTGGCAGCTTTTCTGGCGGTTCTCGCCGCCTGGTATCTTTCGTCCTCGTTCCGCGATCGCCTCGCGCTGACGACGGCGGAGTACGAGTGGTCCAAGGTCGAGGCTGCTGCTGACGAGTCGTCCTCGGTCGGGTTGCGCCTGGAGTGGTATCGAAACACCCTCAGGTTGATCGCGCAACGCCCCGTCTTCGGCGCCGGTACCGGCGGGTTTCCGCATGCCTATGGCGGTCTCGTTACAGACCCCCGAGCGCTGAAGCCCGCACACCCCCATAATCAGTTTCTGCTGACCGCAGCGGAAACCGGTGCGATCGGTCTGGGTGCGTTGCTGGCGGTGTTCGTCTGGCTGGGAAAGTCGACCAGCCGCATTCCGGATCCCTTGCGCCGTGAACTGGCCCGCGGGCTGTTGATGATGTTCGTGATCGGCTGCCTGTTCAATTCATTTTTGATCGATCACACGGAGGGCCTGTTTTTCGTCTGGATGACGGCGCTCGCTTTCGGCGGCACCGAACCACGGCCCGGCCAGCCGCAACTGAATCGGGGGCCGCGCACACTGGTACAGGGGAGGGATTAAGCCGCCTACTTCGTTGGCCCTGCGGTATCGGTAGCCTGGTCCTTATCCGCGCCCTGACAAGCTGCACCGCGGCACAGCAGGTAGAGATTGTTGCCGCCGAGGCGGTATTTTTCCGCGACGCGTCCCAGAGCTTCTTCCGGCGTGTAGGCGATCACGAACCCGGATTCCCATTGCGCAGGCGGGAACGCCAGCGGCGGCTGCGGCAGGCGCAGAACGTCGACATAGCCGGCCACACTCAGCCCGCTGGCACTGACGTTGCCGCTGTAGAGCGGGTAGCCGGCAGTGCGCTGCATTATCGCGGCTGCGGTCAGCGCATAGTTTTCGCCGCGATACGTCTTCTGGTAATAGGGAAACAGGGCAATGAACATAACCAGCTTGAGCGCCAGCAAGGCGTAGAACCAGCGCAGCGTTACCGCGATCGATCCGGGCCGCGCGCTCCAGATGACGCAGGCGAAAATCAGCGCCGCCAGCGGATAGAGCGGCAGCAGATAGCGCGAATGACTGTGCGGCGCGAGCCAATACGGCAGATAGTTAAGTAAGACGATGGTGACAGCGCTTCGAAATGCCGGCGAGGATAGACCGGCTTCCCCCCTGCGCTTCCAGGCGTAGTACGCGGCCACAAAAACTACGGGCGCCAGCTTGAGCAGCGTCTCCGCGGGATACGCGACCAGCTTGACGAAATAAGCGCCGATGCTCTCCAGGGCAAGCTTGCCGACGATTTCCCGGAACATGCGCCATCCCTGGCCCTCATTTGCGGGGAGCAATCCCAGCCAAATCGCCGCCGCCGAGACTCCGGCTGCATGGATCAGCAGCGATGCGGGGCTCAGCAGCAGGCGACGGTAGTCGCGCTGAAACGACAGCACCACGACCGTCACGCCATAAAACACGTAAGCAGTAAAGGCCTTTGACAGGAACGCGAGCGTCAGCGCTACCACTGCCAGGGCAAGCACGGCGGGCCGGCGCTCGTGGCATGCAACCCACAGGCAGGCGATCGATGAAAACACGAAGAAGGCGTACAGCGGATCGACATAGGCCAGCCATCCGCGATAGAGCGTGAGGTCGGCCAGCATCAGGTAGACCACGGCGGTGAACGCACCGAGCAGGTGGTCATCGAATAGCCGCGTTGTCAGCCAAGCGAGTACCAGGCCGGTCGAAACGGTGGCGCTGATTGTCCACAGGCGCGCCACCGCTAGCATATGCTCCCAACCGACCGTGCCGGCGACCGGGATGATGAGC